>DASPXL010000180.1:0-6688 GCA_035637375.1 Burkholderiales bacterium | reverse complement strand
GGCGCGGCGCGGGGATTCGCGCACATCGGGGTCATCAAGGCGCTCGAAGCCCAGGGGATCGTTCCGGACATGGTCGTCGGCACGAGCGCCGGGAGCGTGGTCGCCGCGCTATACGCGGGCGGGGCGAGCGGCTTCCAGCTGCAGAAGCTCGCGCTCGAGATGGAGGACAGCGCGGTGACCGACTGGGTGATCCCCGACCGGGGCTTCATCCGCGGCGAGGCGCTGCAGAATTTCGTCAACAAGGCTCTCTTGAACCGCCCGATGAACGCGCTGCCCCGCAAGCTCGCGGTGGTGGCGACCGATTTGCACAGCGGCGAGCTGGTCGTGCTGAGCAGCGGGGACGTCGGCCTCGCGGTGCGCGCCTCCTCCAGCGTTCCGGGCGTCTTTCAGCCCGTGCGCATCGGCAACCGGGAATTCGTCGACGGCGGGCTGGTGAGCCCCGTGCCCGCGAAAGTGGCGCGCGACCTGGGCGCCGACGTCGTGATCGCGGTGGACATCTCGTCGAAGCCGAAAAATGCGAAGGTATCGAGCATGGTCGAGGTGCTCCTGCAGACCTTCACCATCATGGGCGCGACCGTCGCCCAGTACGAGCTCACTCAGGCCGACGTGGTCATCCGGCCCGACGTCGGCGACATCAGCGGCACCGATTTCCAGTCCAAGCACCTCGCCATCCTCGAAGGCGAGAAAGCGGCCGCGGAAAAGATGGAGGAGATCCGCGCTGTGCTCGCGAAGATCGGGCGTCCCGTCTCCGCCGCGCGCTGATTCCGCGAAAAGATTTTCAAGGAGGAAAGCATGAAGCTTCTCGGGCAGATCCTCGCCTGCGCGGCGGCGGCGCACGCGGCCGGCGTTGCGATCGCACAGGCCTATCCGGCCAAGCCCGTGCGGATGATCGTGGGATTCCCGGCCGGAGGCCCGGCGGACATTTTCGGGCGCAGCTTCGCGCACGCCCTGAGCGCCGGCCTCGGCCAGCAGGTCATCGTCGAGAACAAGAGCGGGGTGGGCGGGGTGCTCGGCATCGACGCGGTGGCGAAGGCGCTGCCCGACGGCTACACGCTGGGGTTCAACAATCAGGGGTCGGTCGCGATGGCGCCGTTCGCGCTTTCGACCATGCCCTTCAATCCGCAGAAGGACCTCGCGCTGATCACGACCGTGGTCAAGGTTCCCGAGGTGGTCGTGGTGAATCCTTCGCTCCCGGTGAATGGCCTCGCCGAGCTCATCGCCTACGCGAGGGCGAACCCCGGGAAGATCAACTTCGGCTCGGCGGGCGCAGGCGGCATCACCCATCTCGCGTGCGAGCTCCTCAAGGCCGAGGCGCGCGTGGACCTCCTGCACGTGCCCTACAAGGGCGCGGCGCCCGCGGTCGCCGACCTCTTGGGCGGGCAGGTCAACATGGGGATCTTCGACATTCCGGTCGTGCTCCCGCACATCCAGTCGGGCAAGTTCAAGGCGCTCGCGGTGACGAGCGCGAAGCGCGCGCCGTCCCTGCCCAATGTCCCGACCACGGCCGAGGTCGGTTACCCGAAGGTGATCTCCGACAATTGGTACGGGCTGGTGGCGCCGGCGGCGACCCCGCCCGCCGTCCTCAAGCGGGTCCACGAGGCCGCGGTCGCGGCCCTGCGCTCGCCCGAGCTTCTGGAGCAGTTCTCCAAGGTGAGCGGCATCGCTTTCCCGTCGACGCCGCAGGAATACGCGGCCTTCCTCTCCGAGGAGCAGGCGAGGTGGAGCACGATCATCAAGGCGATCGGCTTCAGGGAGTGACGGCCGCGCCGTCCTTCCATCCCGCGCCCAGCCGGCCGAAGCTCAAGCTTCCGGCGGGCGCGTGCGACGCGCACGTGCACGTGTTCGGGCCGCAGCGCGTGTTTCCCTTCGCCGCGGACCGCCCCTTCACGCCCGCCGACGCGCCCAAGGAAAAACTCTTCGCGCTGCACGCCATGCTGGGAATCGAGCATTGCGTGATCGTGCAGTCCACCTGCCACGGGTTCGACAACTCGGTCGTCGCGGACGCGCTCGAGGCGAAGAACGGCGACTACCGCGGCGTGGCGCTCCTGCCCGTGATGGTCGGTGACGCGGAGCTCGAGCGGCTCGATGCGCTCGGGTTTTGCGGCGTGCGGTTCAATTTCATGAAGCATCTGGGCCAAGGCGCGGCGATCGAGGAGGCGATCGCGCTCAGCGGGCGTCTGGCGAAGCTCGGCTGGCACCTGCAGGTGCATTTCGAGGCGGCGCTCGTCGAGGAGCTCGCGCCGTGGTTGCAGCGCTCCGCCGTGCCCGTGGTGATCGATCACATGGGGCGCGTGGACGCCTCGCTCGGGCTCGGTCAGCCCGCTTTCCGGCGCCTGCTCGATCTCATGCGCGACGAGCGCTTCTGGGTGAAGGTGAGCGGCTCGGAGCGCATTTCGCGCAAGGCTGCCCCCTGGGAGGACGCGATTCCATTTGCGTGCAAGCTCGTCGCGGAATTTCCCGATCGCACGCTCTGGGGCAGCGACTGGCCGCACCCGAACCTTGCGGCGGTCCCGGATGACGGCGTGCTCGTCGATCTGCTCGCCAGAATCGCGCCTTCGGAGAAGCAGCGCCAGACGCTTCTCGTCGATAATCCCCGGCGCTTCTACGGATTCGGAAGATGACCGGGCGCCTCGAAGACCGCGCGCTGCGATTGAGATCGGCGCCCTGCCCGGTAAAGCGGCCGTTTTCCCGGGGCGCCGCCGCCGTTCTATTGTATGCTTGCGGGTGAGGCAGCCGGAAGGAGCTTGCGATGCCCGTCAGGAAAATCCTCGTCGTCGACGATTCGGCCACCAACCGCCACGCGATCTCCGAGATGCTGGCGAGGCACGGCTATCGATGCATCCTTGCGGAGACCGGCAAGGAGGCGATCGAAAAGGCGAAGACCGAAAAACCCGATCTCATCCTGATGGACGTCGTCATGCCGGACATGGACGGCTTTCAGGCGACGCGCGCCATCACGCGCGACGAGCAGACCAAGCACATTCCGGTGATCATGTGCACCAGCAAGAACCAGGAAACCGACCGGCTGTGGGGCATTCGCCAGGGCGCCAGGAGCTACCTGCTGAAGCCGGTCGACGAGAAGGAGCTCCTCGGCAAGATCACGGGGTTAGGCTAGGCGGGCGCTCCGCGGGGCAGCGCGCGGGCGTGCGCGATCGAAACCTCGGGACTCAACGCGCAATGACGACGGCGGACGGCCTGCGAGACGCTGCGGACGATCGTTCGGCTGAAGCGTCATCGTCCTGCGCGGTCTCCCGGCGCGCCGCAAGGCGCCTCCTGCGCGCGTGGACGATAGAGGACCTGCGGCGGCTCGCCGAAAAGCGGCTGCCGCGCGCGGTCTTCGATTTCTTCGACGGCGGCGCCGAGGACGAAACGACGCTGCGCGACAACCGCGCCGCCTTCGAGCGCGCGCGCCTCGCCCCGAGGATGCTGACCGGGGTCGCGCAGATCGATACGGCGAGCGCCATCCTCGGCTCGCGCTCGAAACTCCCCATCGCCATCGGGCCCACGGGCGGGGTCGGATTCGGCTGGCCGTTCGCCGACGTGGGCATCGCGCGCGCGGCCGCCGCCGCGGGAATACCGTACACCTTGTCGACCATGGCCACGGCCTCGATCGAGCGCATCGCGCGCGAGGCCGGAGGGCGCCTGTGGTTCCAGGCCTACATCTTCAAGAACCGCGACATCACGATGCGTCTGATCGAGCGCGCGCGGCAGCTCGGCTACGACGCGCTGATGGTCACGGTGGACGTGCCCGTCGGCGGCAAGCGCGAGCGCGACTTCCGCAACGACTTTGCGATCCGCTTCCGCTTTACGCCGAGGAACGTGCTCGATTTCGCCTCGCGTCCCGGTTGGGTGCTCTCGGTGCTCCGCCACGGCATGCCGGCGCTCGAGAACGTGGCGGACCTCGCTCCCGATGCAAAAAGCATCGCGGAGATCGCGTCCTCGGTCGGAAGCTTCTGGGACGCGGGCTTCGACTGGGACGGCCTTAAGGAAACGCGCGACCGCTGGCCGGGAAAGATGCTGGTGAAAGGCATCCTGCGCGCCGACGACGCCGAGCGGCTCGCCGCGCTCGGCGTCGACGCCGTGGTCGTCTCCAATCACGGCGGACGCCAGCTCGACGGGGCGGTGGCCTCGCTCGACGCCCTGCCGCCGATCGCGCGCGCGGTGAAGGGCAGGATGAGCGTGCTCGTCGACGGCGGCGTGCGCCGGGGAGTCGACGTATTGAAGGCGGTCGCGCTCGGCGCCGAAGGCGTCATGCTCGGCCGCGCGACCCTTTACGGGGTGTGCGCGGCGGGCGAAGCGGGCGCCGCGCGCGCCCTGGAAATCCTGCGCGACGAGCTGGTTCGCGCGATGCAGCTCTCGGGGGTGCGGTCGGTGCGCGAGATCGGCCCCGAGCTGCTCGCGCCGTCGAAATAGCGGCTTCAGCGCCGCGGCAGCTCGATCGGCTTGCCGTGCGGCGTCGAGCGCGCCGCGGCGTCCCATTCGTCCACGCGCCGCTCGAGCTCCTGGCCCGGGATGAGTTTCTTGCCCGCGACGAGCTTTTCCAGGGCCGCGAGCCAGTGTTCGTAGTAACGAGCACCGTCGTCAGGCTCGCCGCGCGAAGCCGCCGCGGCGAGCTCGGCCGCGAGCGCGTCGGCCCATTCGCGCCAGGTGAAGACGCCGCGCGCGTGCAGGGAAACCGTCATCGCAAAGGCCTGCGCCTCCCACGGCGCCCTGAACACCGGCCCCGCGTCGTCGCGCGGCAGCGCGGGCAGGGCGCGGAGGTCCGCTTCAGGCGGGATCGAGGTGGTCATCCCAGAGATCGAGGTACACGCTGTCGCGCGGGGGCGCGCCGCGCCCCCACAGCTCGCGCGCGGCGAAGCGCACGCTGTAGCAGTGCTGCGGTTTCTTGTCTCGCGTCATCGCATGGGTATCGGGGAAGATAAAGACGCCGTGATCGCGGTCGATGACGCCGCGCTTGCCGCGCGCGTAGCGCGGCAGGCGCGTGTGGCCGACGGGGTGGTCGTTGTGCGTGAGGACGCGGTCGCCGGGCCTGAACTTGGGCGCGACGTCGTCGTCGAGCCGCGCGAGCCGGCGCACGCGCAGGTACGCCGCCACCTCGGAGGGCCGCAGCGCGCCCGTTCCGCCCGCCTTCGATTCGGCGCGCCCGGTCTCCAGCTCTCTCGCCGTGACCAGGCCGTTTTCCACGAGCAGCATCTCCAGGCCGCGCAGCCATTTCTCGTAGTACGTCGCGGCGAGGTATTCGGCGGGCGGGATCCGCTCGCGCGAATGGCGCGCCACGTCGATGTTCCACTTGCGGTGGTAGCCGCAGGCGATATTGAGCGCGTGAACGCGCGCTTCCCACTTCGAGTGGTAGACGGGCTCGTTCCTCTCGATCTCGACCGGTCCCATGCCGTGCATTCCGCCCATGTCGTGCACGCCGTTCATCGCTTGCCCCGCGCCGGGACGCTCACCTGCGCAACGCCGATCATCGCGTTGCGCGTGACGATCGCCGCGAGCTGGTCCTCGCTCCACCCTTCCGTTCCCGCCGGGCGCTCCGGCAGCACGAGATAGCGCAGCTCGGCGGTGGAGTCCCACACGCGCACCTCGACGTCACCGGGAACTTCGCTTCCCAGCTCCTTCAGCACGCCGCGCGGATCGATGACGGCGCGCGCGCGGTACGGCGCGGACTTGTACCAGACGGGCGGCAGCCCGAGCACCGGCCACGGGTAGCAGGAGCACAGCGTGCACACGACGACGTTGCGCACCTTGGGCGTGTTCTCGAGCACCACCATGTCCTCGCCCTGGCGCCCGATGAAGCCGAACTCCGCGATCGCGGCGGTGGCGTCCTCGAGCAGGCGCTTCCTGTAGGCGGGATCGACCCACGCGCGCGCGACGATCCGTGCGCCGTTGCGCGGCCCGACCTTCGTCTCGTAGGTGTCGATCAGCTCGTCGAGCGCCTTCGGATCGACGAGGCCTTTCTCGACGAGCAGCGACTCGAGCGCTCTTGCGCGCAGCGCCGGTCCGGAGAGCGGACGGTCGTGCTCGCGAATGTGTTCGTCGTCGTGATCGTGGTCGCTCATGACAAGCGTCGTCCGGCAATTCGACGCGAACCCGGCCCGAGCGCGCGCCTCATTCGGCTTTCGCGCCCGAGGCCTTGACGATCTTCGCCCATTTGGCGCGCTCGCTCCTGATATAGGCGCCGAACTCCTCCGGCGTCGAGGGCGCGGCCTCGAGGCCCTGGTTGAAGAGGAAAGTCTTCACGTCCGGCATGTTGAGCACTTTCACCGTCTCGGCGTTGAGCCGGTCGATGATCGCGCGCGGCGTGCTCGCGGGGACCATCAGCCCGTACCAGTTGTTCGCGTCGTAGCCCGCGAGCCCCGCTTCGGCGATGGTCGGCAGCTCCGGCATCAGCGCCGAGCGCTTCGCGGTGGTCACCGCGATGCCCTTGATCTTGCCGGCCTTGATCTGCGGCACCGCGCTCGCGGCGGTGGCGAACACGAGCTCCACCCGGCCCGCGACCAGATCGACCATCGCCGGGGCGCCGCCCTTGTACGGGACGTGCACGAGTTTCACCCCGGTCATCAGGTTGAAGAGCTCTCCGGCGAGATGTCCGGTGGCGCCCACGCCCGACGAGCCGTAATTGAGCGACTTCGATCTCGCGAGCGCGATCAGCTCCTTCACCGAGTTGGCCGGAACCGAGGGGTGCAGC
>DASPXL010000179.1:0-4374 GCA_035637375.1 Burkholderiales bacterium | reverse complement strand
CCGCAGCCCTCAATCCCGAGCCCGAGTTTTGACCTAGATCAACAGGCGGACCGCGATCACCGCTTAATTTGAAGGCGTCAGAAACTATCAGGAGGTGCATTGTGACCTACAAGCGAATTCTCGTCCCCGTGGATGGAAGCCCGACTTCGATCGCCGGGTTGAAGGAGGCCGTGAAGCTCGCGAAGAACCTGCGCGCGAAGCTTTGCCTGCTGCATGTCGTGGACGAATCGATCGTCTTCAACACGCCCGAAGGCGGATTCAACCTGGAACCGGTCCTCGAGGAAATGAAGCGCGGCGGAAAACGGCTGCTCCGGAAGGCGGAGAAGCTCGCCTCCGCCCAGGGGGTCAAGCCGGACAGCGAATTGCGGGAAAGTGCCGGCGCGAGGGTCGCGGACGTGATAGTGGAGCGGGCGAAGCGCTGGCGCGCCGACCTGATCGTGATGGGAACCCATGGGCGCCGCGGGGTCAACCGGATGCTCATGGGCAGCGACGCGGAGCTCGTCGTTCGCAATGCCCCGGCGCCGGTCCTGCTGGTCCGCGCCGGAGGACGCGCGCGCTTGAGGGGTACTGCACCGGGGTAAGCTGCTGCGATATGGACCGCGTATCGGGCACCGCATCGAAACCGAAGCTCTGGCTCGGGGCCTTCGCCGGCTTCTATCGCCCCAGCGCCGAAGAGGTCCGGCGCCTGGACCCGGTCTCGAAGTTCCTGTACTCGGCCCGCAGCGTCATCCTGGTGATCTCGGCGCAGGCTGCGGTCATCGCCGGGCTGCTGGCCGCGGCGGAGCGCCGGTTCCAGGGGATTCACTTCGCGCTCGTGCTGGTCGGATTCGTTGTCGCGCACATGATCAGCAACTTGAGCAATGACTACTTCGGCTACAAGCGCGGACACGACACGCCTGATTCCCCGCGCATGCGCTACACCGTTCATCCGCTCGCGAGCGGGGTGCTCGATGCGCGCATCCTGATCACCGGCCTCGCGATCCTCGCCGTCATCGGCGCCGGCGTTACGGGTTTTTTTGTCGTCGAGCGCGGTTGGCCTGCGGTTGCGTTCGCCGCGGCAGGCATCGCGCTCCTCCTCCTCTACGACGCCGCTCCGGTTCCGCTGAAGAGCATCGGGCTGGGCGAGCCCGCCGTGTTTCTCGTCTGGGGACCGCTCATGGTGGGCGGCGGTTACGCCATGATCACGGGCCAAGTCTCGGCCGGTGCCTTCTATGCCTCGATCCCGTACGGGCTGGGCGTGATGTCGATCCTGACCGGCAAGCACATCGATCAGATGGACTTCGATGCCGGCCGGGGGATCCGGACCTTGCCGGTGCTGCTCGGGGAGGAAGCGGCCCGGGCGTTCAATGTGGCGACGGTCGTGCTGATTTACGTCGTGACGGCTGCGCTGATCGCGATCGGGCAACTCACGGCGTTCGCCGCGCTCATCGTCGTCGCGTTTCCGCGCGCGGCGCGCGCGATTTCGGTCATGAGCCGCCCGCGCCCGGCGGCTCCGCCCGAAGGCTACGTGGGGTGGCCGCTCTGGTATCACCGCGTCTGCCTCGCGCACAACCGCGCGTTCGGCTGGATCTACATCCTTGGGCTCGCACTCGGTGCGGCATGGCCCGCCGTCCGGATCTCCCTTTGGACTTGGCCGGGATAGGCGCTGTGACCCGCCAAAGAAACCGGAGTCTGTCCCCGGTCTTACGATGCGGCCGGATTACGCGCGTTTCGCGGAGCGAAGCCGCTTCGCCGCCTCCCGCTTCACCGCGGCCGTGCCGAATCTGAAACGCGCTTTTATCTGCGGCTCCCGCTTCGCGCTGCGGCGGCGGCTTTCGCCCGACGGGGCTTTGCGCCGCGCGCCCCGCCTTATCGCCGCGATCACCGCGCCGAGCGCGGGCGGCGCGTCGCCGTCCTTGAAGGCTTCGAGCTTCCGGTAGATGTCCGCGGCGGCCCGGTGAAAGCCCCCGGACAGTCCCGCGGCCTCGAAGCTCGCCGCGATCTCCTCCATCTCGCCGATCCAGCGCCAGGCCTTGCGCGCCTGGACGGTGACGGCCTCGGAGCGCTTCTGCAGCTCGGGCTGCGAGAGCTTCCACTCGGCGAGCAGGGCCGCGTCCACGCCTTCGACTTCGGCCAGCGTGCGGATCGCGGCAAGGAGCGCGGTCGCGCCCTTGGTCCAGCCGGCGTAGCAGGCTTTGAGCGCCGAGGCCGCGCCCGGAGGAGCTTGCAGCGGAACGGCGTGCAGATTGCCGCCCGCGAAGAGCGCGGCGACCTCGTCCGCCCGCGCACCGGACAAATACATTCGCGAGCGCCCGCCTTCGACGGGCGGCGGACCGATGATGCCGCCGTCGACGAAGCTCGCGCCCGCCTTCTCGACCGCGCGGCCGACCTTGCGCGCGCTCTCCGGCGAGATCGCGTTGGCGTCGACGTAGATTCCGCGGAATCCGAGGCCTGCGACCTCGCGCGCGAGCGCGAGCGCGCCGTGCGGCGGACACACCGAAAGAGCGATGTCGGCCGCGCCGAGCGCGCGCTCGAGCGTGCCCAGATCCTCGATTCCCGCGGCTCCGGCGCGGGAGCGCGTCGCGGCGCTGCGGCCATCCGACGCCCACACGACCCTCAACCCGCGCGCGGCGAGGCAGGCGCCGATCGCGGCGCCCATTTCGCCGGGATGAAGCACGGCGACGGCGTTCATGGAGTCAGGCGGCTCGGTGCGCGGGCCGGTCAATGTCCGGGCGTGATGATCTGGATATGGTGGCGGCTCACGTTGAGGAAGGGCGCGCTCATGAGCTTGCGGTCGCCGATCTCCCACACCTCCGCGTCGGTCACCGCGATGAAATCCTTCGCCTCGACCATGTAGTCGGTCACCCTGGCGCCGGGCATCAAGTCGATGTATCCCTTGACGCGATAGGTTCCGGTCAGGATGGTCACTTTCGTCTTGTTCGGATCCGGCATGGTCCTGCTCCTCGATGGGTCTCTGTCCCGACGCCGACGTGCCCGGCTATTCTAATGCATGCGCGTCCCGCCGAAACGCGGCGCTATAATCCAACGCCTGAGACTTGAGCAAGTGAAAATCTATCGCCATAACGTGACGGTCCACTGGGGCGACACCGATCCCGCAAAGATCGTCTTCTACCCGAACTACTTCGAGTGGTTCGACCAGAGCACGCGGCTCTACTTCGACTCGGTGGGCCTGGACTGGGATTCGCTCGTACGGAAATACGGCATCGTCGGGCTGCCGATCGTCGAAGCCAAGGCGCGTTTCCTCGCGCCCTGCAAATTCCGCGACGAGATCGTGGTCGAGTCCCGCATCGGCAAGTGGAACGACAAGACCTTCGAGGTCGGCCACGCGGTGGTAAACGGCGGCGTGCGCGCCGTCGAAGGCTACGAGATCCGCGTGTGGGCGCAGAGGAGGCCGGATGAACCGGACCGCCTCAAGGCGATCCCGATCCCGGCGGAGATCAGGTCGGCGTTCGAGTGAGCCGAATTGCCTACTCCGCCTGGATGTTCGCCGCCTTCACCACCGGCCCGAAGCGGGCGATTTCGCGCCGGATCCACTCGGCCATCTGCTCCGAGGTGTTGCCCACCGGATCGACGCCCATGCCGGCGAGCTCCGCGCGGATGTCGGGCAGCCTGACGATGCGCACGATTTCGGCGTTCAGCTTCGACACGATCTCGCGCGGCGTGCCGGCCGGCGCGAACACGCCGATCCACAACACCATCTCGTAACCGGGCACGCCGGATTCCGCGACGGTGGGCAGCTCCGGCATCGAGGCGGCGCGCTTCGCCGCGGTCACCCCGAGCGCCTTCACTTTCCCCGCCTTGATCTGCGCCACGAGGGGCGGCGTATCGACGATGGTCATCTGCACGTCGCCCGCGATCACGGCGGCGATCGCGGCGGCGCTGCCCTTGTAGGGAATGTGGCGGATATCGGTCCCGGTCATCTGCTTGAGCATTTCGGTCGCCACCTGGAAAGCGGTCGAGCCGGCGCTGTAGTCGAGCTTGCCCGGATTCGCCCTGGCGTACGCGACCAGCTCCGTCACGGAGCCCGCCGGAAGCGAGGGGTGCACCACGAGCACCAGCGGAAATACCCCGACCATGCTGATCGGGACGAAGTCCTTCAGCGAGTCGTAGGGGAGCTTCGCATACAGCACCGGGTTCACCGACATGCCGCCGGTGGCGTTGACGAGCAGCGTGTAGCCGTCGGGCGCGCTCTTCGCGACGTACTCGGCGGCGATGATCGAGTTGGCGCCGGGCTTGTTGTCGATGAGGACCGGCTGGCCCCAGGCTTCCTGCATTTTCGATCCGACCATGCGCGCGATGATGTCGTTGCCTCCGCCGGGCGGGAAGCCGACGACCATGCGGATCGGCTTCGAGGGATACGCTTGCGCGCAGGCG
>DASPXL010000178.1:0-3422 GCA_035637375.1 Burkholderiales bacterium | reverse complement strand
GCCGTCCGCCATGTAGGCGGCGGATTTTTCTCCGTGGGTGTGGATGCGCTTGATCTTGGTCCTGCGCTCCATCTCCGCGAAAGTCCTGCGCAGCACCGCGGGAACCATGAACACATGCGATACGCCGTAGCCTTGCAGCATGTCGGCAAGGCACTGCGCGCCGGTTATTTTTGCCACCGCTGCGCCCTTATTTGATGGCAAGCGGGTTGGTGGGAGACCCGACCGCGCCGGTAATCGGGATCGCCGGCGCGACGAACAGGAATTCGTACACTTTGTCGGCGGCGCAGTCCTCGGCGAGCTCCTTCACGTAGAAGATCTCGCCCATGGTCATTCCCATCATCGGGATCGTGATCCAGTGCCAGGGCTGGTTGATGCCGGGCTCGGTCTCGTTGGGCCGCACCTCGCAGCCCCAGGTGTCGCTTGCGAGGGCCGCAAGCTCGGTGCGCTTGATCCATTCCAGCGTCTCGAAGGCGAACCCCGGCGCGTCCCCTCCCGGATAGCCGTCCCAGCTGCCCGCTTTCAACTTCGCTTCCATCTGCCCGGTGCGCACGACGACGAAATCGCCGCGCTTCATCTTCACGTCCTGCGATTCGGCCGCGCGGTCGAGGTCGGCGCAGGTGATGGCGTAGCCGTCCTCGAGGATCTCCCTGCCGAGCGCGCGCGGCACGTCGAGAAACACGCCGCGGCCGACCATCCGGTTCTTGGTCTTCTCGATGCCGCACTTCTGGGCGCCGTTGGAGGTGACTTCGCGGCAATCGTATCCGTTCCACATGGAGTTTTCGTAGAACACGTGGCCGAGCCCGTCCCATTGCGTGCCGCACTGGAGCGGCATGACCACCATGTCGTCGGCCGCGCGGATGCCGCGGTGATCGAGCACGCCCGAATACGCGTCGGTGCCCGTGCGCAGCATCGTGTGCACGGGGTTGATGCGCCCCATCGCCGGGTATTTGCTCTTTGCGCCCTGCGGCCCGGCGTTGTCGAAGTTGAGCGCGAGCGAGATCACCTTGCCCTTCTTCACCAGCCGCGCCGCGGCGACGATGTCCTCGGGCTGCGTGTGGTTGAGGGTCCCGATCTCGTCCTTGGGGCCCCACTTGCCCCAGTTCTTGTATTTCTCCGCAGCATCGCGCAGATCTTGTCGGGTGAGCTTGCGGCCTGGCATAGAGCTTCCTTTTGTGTCGTCGAGGAGACGGGGAAAAACGGCGAGGCGCTACTTTATCGCACCGGCGGTTCCCGGTCGAGGGAGCGATCCGCTTGGCGGCGCGCTGCGATGATAAGATCGCCTGACCATCGGAGGAGGCCATCATGGGAATCGTCGTTCGCGTTGTTGCGCTTTGCATTGCATCGGTGCCCGCGGGTGTATGTCAGGCCCAGGATTGGCCGAGCAAGCCGATCCGTCTTGTCGTCCCGTTTGCACCGGCGGGCCCGGCCGACATCACCGCGCGGCTGCTCGCGCAGAAGCTGAACGAGTATCTGGGGCAGCAGGTCCTCGTCGACAACCGAGCCGGAGCCGGCGGGAACGTCGGCGCGGCCGCGGTTGCGAAATCGACACCGGACGGTTACACGGCGCTGCTGACGACGTCGGCTTTCGCTGTGAACGTGAGCCTGTTTCCCAACGCGGGATACGACGCGGAGCGCGATTTCATTCCGACCGCGGTGGTGGCCTCCCAGCCCAACATGATCTTTGTGAACGCGAACCTTCCGGCAAGAACCCTCGCGGAGCTCTTCAGCCTCGCCAAGACCTCGAAACTCGCCTACGCCTCCCCGGGCAGCGGCACGACGCCGCATCTCACCGGGGAAAACCTGTTCAACGTCGTCGCCAAGCTCAACATGACGCCGATCCACTTTCGCGGCGCCGGCCCCGCGGTGGTGGCTGTCGTCGCCGGAGAGCCGCCGGTCGGTTCGATGGCGATTTCCGGCCCCTTGGCGCAGGTGAAGGCCGGAAAGCTGCGCGTGCTCGCCGTGTCGAGCGCAAAGCGCATCGCCGCGCTGCCTGACGTGCCTACGTTCGCGGAAGCCGGCTTCCCCGGAATCGAGGACTACACGTGGATCGGCGTCTTTTTGCCTGCGGGAACGCCCTCGCCCATCGTGCACAAGCTGAATGACGCGATCAACCGCGTGATCCAGAATCGCGACTTCCGCGAGCGGCTCGAAGCGAATGCCTTCGATCCGGTCGGCGGGACGCAGCCCCAATTCGCCGACTACGTGAAGGCGGAAATCGCGAAATGGGGAAAGGTGGTGCGCGAGACGGGCGCGAAACCGGATTAAACGCGGGAAACGCGTGGCGTCCCCAAGGGGATTCGAACCCCTGTTACCGCCGTGAAAGGGCGATGTCCTGGGCCTCTAGACGATGGGGACCCGGAGGACTCTTACGACGGCCGGAGGCCGGTCTGGTGGAGGTAAGCGGGATCGAACCGCTGACCTCTTGCATGCCATGCAAGCGCTCTCCCAGCTGAGCTATACCCCCACGCAAGGGCGCGGATTATATCACGCGGCGAGGTGCTCCTGAAGCCGCTCGAGCACGCGTTTTTTTCCCGCCAATGCGAGCACCGGCCCGAGGTTCGGCGTCTGCGTGCGGCCGAAGACGATCGCGCGCAACGGCATCGCGATCTTCGGAAGCTTGAGCTGGTGCTTCTCCATCACTGCGTTGACCGCGGCCATCACCGCCTCCGCGTTCCAATCTCTGATCGCTGAAAATTTCGCGGCGAGCTCCGCGAGCGCGGCTCGCACCTCTGCGGTCAGGCTTTGCTCGAGCTGCTCGCGGGTCGACTTTGATTCGCCGTAAAACATCATGGCCTGCTCGACGAGCTGGTTGAGCGTTTCGGAGCGCTCCTTCAGGAGGCCGACGACCGCGGAGAGATCGGGTCCCGGGCCCAGTTTGCCGCCGTCGCGCTCGATACGCGGCGCGACGAGCTTCGCGAGGTCGGCATCGGAGCGCTGCTTGAGGTACTGGTGATTGAGCCAGCGCAGTTTTTCGGGGTTGAATTGCGCCGCCGAGCGGCTGACGTGGGCGAGGTCGAACCATTCGATGAACTGCGCGACCAGGAACATTTCCTCGTCGCCGTGAGACCAGCCCAGCCGCGCCAGATAGTTGACCAGCGCCTCGGGAAGATAGCCGTCCTCGGCGTATTGCATGACGCTCACCGCACCGTGGCGCTTGGAGAGGCGCTCGCCGTCCGCCCCGAGGATCATCGGGACGTGCGCGAATTTGGGAAGCTCCGCTCCGAGCGCGTGAAAAATGTTGACTTGGCGAGGCGTGTTGTTGACGTGATCGTCGCCGCGGATGACGTGCGTGATCTTCATGTCGAGGTCGTCCACGACGACACCGAAGTTGTAGGTGGGGACCCCGTCGGCGCGCAGCAGCACCAGATCGTCGAGCTCCGCGTTCGCCACCGTTATCGGCCCTTTGATGAGATCGTGAAAGC
>DASPXL010000177.1:0-3056 GCA_035637375.1 Burkholderiales bacterium | reverse complement strand
GGCGGGCGTGCAGGCCGAGCGCACCGAGCTTAGGGCGAAATTCCAGAAGACCGCCGACGGCGCGCGGGTGCTGCGCGAGCACCGCCGCCTGGTCGACCGCGTCCTGAAAAACATGTGGTCGCGACTGCGGCTACCCGCGTCTGTCGCCCTGCTCGCGGTCGGCGGCTACGGGCGCGGCGAGCTCTATCCTCATTCCGACATCGACGTCCTGGTGCTGCTCCCGGAAGCGCCCTCGGCGGGCTTGGCCGCAATGATCGAGGAGCTCGTCGGACGGCTCTGGGACACCGGGCTTGAGCTGAGTCACAGCGTGCGCACCGTCGCCGAATGCGTCGAAGAGGCGACCAAGGACGTCACCGTGATGACGAGCTTGCTCGAGGGAAGACTGCTCGCGGGAAACCGCGGACTTTTCGCCCGTTTCGAACGCACGCGGCGCGAATGCCTCGACGGCCAGGTATTTTTCAAGGCAAAGCGTCTGGAGCAGGAGCAGCGTCACACGAAATTCCAGGACAGCCCCTACAGCCTCGAGCCCAACCTCAAGGAGGCGCCGGGCGGGCTGCGCGACCTGCAGGTGATCCTGTGGATCAGCCGCGCGTGCGGCCTCGGAAATTCCTGGGCGCAATTGGCGAAACGCGGATTGATCACCGCCGAGGAGGCGCGCCAGGCGCAGCGGCACTACAAGCTGCTGCAGGACCTGCGCGTGCGCCTGCACTACGCCGCGGGGCGCCGCGAGGACCGCCTGCTGTTCGATTACCAGGAGAGCCTGGCGCGCGGCCTGGGCTATTCCGCCACCGCCCACCGCCGCGCCGGCGAGCAGCTGATGCAGGCGTATTTCCGAACGGCGAAAGCGGTCACGCAGCTCAATACCATACTGCTCCAGAACCTCGGGACCCAGATCTTCCCGGTCAGGAATTCCGACACCCGGACGATCAACGAGCGGTTCAGGCGCGCGGGCGAATTGCTCGAGGCGTGCCCGCCGGACCTCTTCGAGCGCGAGCCTTCCGCGATTCTCGAGAGTTTCCTCATCATGCAGCAGCATCCGGAGCTGAAGGGCATGACGGCGCAGACGCTGCGCGGGCTGTGGCGCGCGGGCGCGCGGATCGGCGCGGCTTTTCGGCGCGATCCGCGCAACCGCGCGACTTTCCTCGCTCTACTGCAGCAGCCGCGCGGCATCGTGCACGAGCTGCGGCGCATGAATCAATACGGCATCCTGGGAAGGTATCTGCCCGCGTTCCGGCGCATCGTCGGCCAGATGCAGCACGATCTATTCCACGTCTACACCGTTGACCAGCACATCCTCAGCGTGGTGCGCAACCTGCGCCGCTTCACCATGCTCGAGTTCGCGCACGAATATCCGCTGTGCAGCCGCCTCATCGCCGGCCTCGAGCGCCACTGGCTGCTGTACATAGCGGCGATCTTCCACGACATCGCCAAGGGCCGCGGGGGCGATCATTCGCAACTGGGCAGGCTCGAGGCCCGGCGGTTCTGCCGCGCGCACGGCCTCCAGCCGGAAGACGCAAAGCTCGTCGAGTTCCTCGTCGAGCATCATCTCACCATGTCCTCGGTGGCGCAGAAGCAGGACTTGTCCGATCCCGAAGTGGTGCGGCGCTTCGCCGACACCGTCGGCACGGAGCGCCGGCTGGCGGCTCTCTACTTGTTCACGGTCGCGGATATCCGCGGCACGAGCCCCAAGGTGTGGAACGCCTGGAAGGGCAAGCTTCTCGAGGACCTGTTTCGCGCGACGCAGTATCTGCTGAAAGGTGGAAAGATCGAGGCGGATCAGTACATCCAGAGCAAGCAGGACGAGGCGAAGCGCCTGTTGCGGCTTTACGGCCTTTCGGACACGGTCCAGGATCCGCTGTGGCGCCATCTCGACGTGCCCTATTTCCTGCGCCACGACCCGCAGGAGATCGCCTGGCATGCGCGGTTGCTGCACTACCGATCCGACACGGACAAGCCCGTAGTCAAGGCGCGCCTCTCCCCGGCGGGCGAAGGACTCCAGGTCGTGATCTACGTGCCCGATCAGCGCGAGCTGTTCGCCCGAATCTGCGGCTACTTCGGCTCGATCGGGTTCGGCATCGTGGACGCCAAGATCTATACGACCCGGCACGGCTACGCGCTCGACACGTTCCAGGTCATGGACCTGGGCAGCATCGCGCACCCGCGGGACATGATCGCCGAGGTCGAGAAGGAGCTGGCTGACTGGCTGGTGAAGCAGGTTCCCCTGCCAAAGCCGGTCCAGGGCCGGGTGTCGCGGCGTGTAAAGCATTTTCCGATCGCGCCCGAAGTGCGAATCGTCCCGGACGAAAAGGGACAATATCACTCACTATCCGTCACCGCCGGCGACCGACCGGGCCTGCTTTATGCGATCGCCCTCGTACTCAGCCGCTACGGGGTCGATCTGCATACCGCCAAGATCGGGACGCTGGGGGAGCGCGCCGAGGACGTGTTCGTCGTTTCCGGAGCAGCGCTCGCAAATCCGAAAACCGTGTTGCAGCTCGAAACCGATCTGCTCGAGGCTCTGCAGGCTTAGGCGAAAAGCGCGGCATGCAAGTCAGGATCTTAAGCCGCAGGTACTCCTGGTCGCGCAAACCGTACGCTCGTCGCTGGATGACGCGGACCTTGTTGTTTAGTCCCTCGACGAATCCCAGCGTTACTACGGTCCCGGGTTTCCATCTCGGCCGCTTGAGCGCCATGCTGGTAGCGAGGTTGCGCGATTCGATGTCATCCGCGCAGCGTCAAAAAAAGGGCGCCCGAAGGCGCCCCTGTTGATAGATCCTCTGTCTCAGTCGTCGTCGGTGCGGAGCTGCCCGCGGATCTCTCCCGACGGATGCTTGTTGGTGTGCACGTTGGCGTAGGTGATCCCGGCGCGCATGGCGCGGATGATTTCCGCGATCTCCCCCGCGGCGATGCCTTGGGCCGTCGGCCCGATGACGTCAGCCGCGGTGACCGTCCCCGTGAACGTTCCCGAAGTCGCTGTGCACGCGGGCCTTCCCCCTCCTCCACAGAGGAAATAGCTGACGCCCCCCGAGTCCGACTTGTTGCCCAGATGGACATGG
>DASPXL010000176.1:0-3551 GCA_035637375.1 Burkholderiales bacterium | reverse complement strand
TCATACCGCCGCCTCCATCAGGAGCTCGGGCGACAGAAGCGGGGCGACGTCCGCCGCGACCGGCTCGCGCTGAAACGGCACGACGCCGAGCAACGGGCAGCCGAGGCGCTGCTCGAGCGCGCGAACGTTGCCGTCCAAGTGAGGCATGCCGGGGAGGATGCAATTCGCCACCCAGCCCGCGCAGCGCAAGCCGCAGGCTTCGATCTGCCGCCGCGTGAGGAGCGCGTGGTTCAGGCAGCCGAGCCGCATGCCGACCACGAGCACCACGGGGAGGCCGAGCCGCATCGCGAGGTCTGCCCCGGTTTGGCGCGCGTTCAACGGGACGAGGAACCCTCCTGCGCCTTCCACCACGACGACGTCCGCGACCTGCGACAGCTCCTCGTAAGCGCGCGCGATTGTTTCAATGTCGATCTCTATGCCGGCGAGCTGCGCCGCGATGTGCGGGGCGATCGCCGGCTCAAACGCGTAAGGATTGGCAATCCGCGGCCGTGCGCTCACCGTGCTCGAGCGCGCGAGCGCATCCACGTCCGCCCAGCGGCCCCCCTCGCATCCCGCCGCGACCGGCTTCATTCCCGTCACAGACTTCCCCATCCGCGCAAAGGCCCTCAGCAGCGCGCAGGCGAGCAGGGTCTTGCCGACCCCCGTGTCGGTACCGGTAACGAAAAAGCCCTGACCCACGTTTTACGCCCAGGCTCTGGCGCTCAGGCGTGCACCGCCGTGCGGCTCGGACACACCTCGCGCAACGCCGCGGCGAGGCGCGCTACGTCATCCTCGCCATGAGCCGCCGAAAGCGAGATGCGCAGCCGCGCGGTGCCTTCAGGCACGGTCGGCGGGCGGATCGCGGGCACCAGGATTGCGCGCTCGCGCAGCGCCGCGCTTGCACTCACCGCTTCCGCGTTTCCGCCGATGAGGAGGGGTTGAATCGGTGTATCGGAGGGCGCGAGCACGACGTCAGTCCCGTGCAACGCCTGCTTGAGCGCTCCTATCCACCGATACAAGCGTTCGCGGCGCCATTCCTCTTCCCGGATAAGCTGCAGGCTCTCTTCGACCGCGGCGGCGAGGAGCGCGGGACTTGCCGTGTTGTAGATATAGGTGCGCGCCCGCTGCAGCACGGTTTCCACCACCTCCGTCGCGCCCGCGACGAATGCGCCCGCCACGCCCGCCGCTTTGCCGAGCGTTCCGACGTAGGCGATGCGCGGGGAGCGCAAGCCGAAATGCGCGGGTGAGCCGCGGCCTTCGGGCCCGATGACTCCGAAGCCGTGCGCGTCGTCGACGAGCAGCCAGGCGTCGTGGCGTTCGCACAGATCGAGCATCGCCGGCAACGGCGCGATGTCGCCGTCCATGCTGAATACGCCGTCGGTGACGACCAGCCTCGCTCGCGCTCGGGACTCCGCCAGTGCCTTTTCAAGGAACTCGAGATCGGCGTGCGGGTAGCGCACCACCTGGGCGCGCGACAAGCGCACGCCATCGATGAGGGACGCGTGATTCAGCGCGTCGGAGAAAACCGCATCTTCCGGGCCGGCGAGCGCGGTGATCGCACCGATGTTTGCCTGATAGCCGCTGGAAAAAAGCAGCGCGCGCGGCATCCCAACGAATTCCGCGAGCTTCGCTTCGAGGCGCTCGTGCACGACGCTGTGCCCGCTCAGGAGGTGCGAGGCACCCTCCCCGACTCCGTGACGCAAAGCGGCGTCGATCGCCGCCTCGACGATTCGCGGATGGTTGGCGAGCCCCAGGTAGTCGTTGCTGCAGAACGCCAGGTATTCGCGCCCGTCCACCACGATGCGCGGTCCCTGCGGGCCCTCGCGCGCGATGCGGCGGCGCATAAGGCCGCGGCGCTCGATCTCGGCGAGCTGGTCGGCAAGACGCTGAAAGATCAAGAGCGGATCGTGCGGTGCGAGGCCGCGCGGCTCATGCTTGGAGTTTGAGGCCGGCAAGCGCCTTCGCCCGCCACAGCGGCCACGCGCGCTTGTAATCCTGGGCGGGAACCGAAGCCTCGACTTCCCGCTCGTCAAGGTAGGTGATTTTTCCGCCGGACCCCGCGATCGCGATCGCCTGAAGCTGCATGCGCGCGCTCATTTCGAGATAGATGCTGCGCCCCACGGCGCGCGGCAGGTTTTCTCCCACGGTGACCGAGCCGTGCCCGCGCATGAGCGCCGCGGGGCACTTCCCCAAGGTCTTGGCGAGCGCCTGCCCCAGATAGGGCGTCTTGACCAGCAGATCGGTACCCTTCTCGGCGTCGCGGATTTCGAAGTTCGGAACGCCCTCGCCCACGAACGCCGCCATGTGGTAGAGCGGCCGCATCGCGATCGTCGTGACGCTGAAAGGCACGACCGACGGGGAATGGTTGTGAACGACCGCATTCACGTCGGAGCGCGCCTTGTAGATTTCGCCGTGAATGAAGCGCTCGCGAACCGATTCCCGCCCGCGGGGATCGATCGGGTTGCTGTCGAGATCGTACTCCATGATGTCCCCTGGCATCACCGTTTCCGGCGCGAGCGAGCGCGACAGCAGATAGCGATTGGGATCGCGGTCCGAGCGCACGCTCACGTGCCCGTAGGCGTCGATGACGCCGTGCTCGGCGAGGATTCGATAGGCGGCGACCAGGTCTTCGATCAGGCTCATTTTCATTTTGTTCCTTCTTTCGCGATTCCTTTCGCCGCCCGCCTAATCGGCCTTGATGCCCGCCTTCGCAACCACGAGCGACCAGCGCGCCAATTCCCTTTTTACGAGGTCACCGAAGCGCTCGGGCGTGCCGCCCGCCGCGGCCATGCCCTGCTTGGCGAGCAGCTCGCGGACCTCGGGCTGCTTGAGCAGGGGGTTCAGCTCCGCGTTCAGCCTCGCGACGACCGCGCCGGGCGTTCCGGCCGGGGCGAACATGCCGTACCAGGTGTCGACCTCGAGATCGGGAAGGCCCAATTCCCTGAGCGTGGGCACGTCTGGAAACGCCGGCGAGCGCTGTGCGCTCATCACCGAGAGCATGCGAAGCTTCCCGCTCTGCACGTAAGGCGCCGCGGTCTGCAGCGACACGATCATGGCCTGCACGTGCCCGCCGACGAGATCGGCGAGCGCGCCGCCCGATCCCTTGTACGGGACGTGCACGAGGTCGATGCGCGTGTCGAGCTTGAGCAGCTCCATCGCGAGATGCTGCGGACCTCCGTTGCCGGGAGAAGAGTAGTAGAGCTTGCCCGGCTGACTGCGTGCAAGCTCCAGGAATTCGCGCATCGACTTTGCGGGCAACCCGGAGGTGACGATGACCGCAACCGAGCTGGTTGCGAGCAATATGACGGGCGCGAAGCCATTCACCGGATCGAAGGGCAGCTTTCGATTGACCGCGGGATTGGTGCCGAAAGACGTTGCCGTGCAAAGCAGGGTATAGCCGTCGGGCGCGGATTTCGCGACGAAGTCGGTGCCGATATTGCCCGAGGCGCCCGCGCGGTTATCGGTGACGACGCCGACCTTCCAGCGCTCTGCGAGCTTCGGTCCCAGGATCCGCGCGAGGATATCGGCGCCCGTTCCGGGCGTATAGGGCACGACGATCTGGATCGTCCGCG
>DASPXL010000175.1:0-3682 GCA_035637375.1 Burkholderiales bacterium | reverse complement strand
GGGCGCCTACACCGCGATCGAAGGCGAGCGCGTGATGATGCGGCCCGGGGATTTCGTCGTGACGCCGGGCTGGACCTGGCACGACCACGGCAACGTCGGAACGAAGCCCGTCGTGTGGCTGGACGGCCTGGATACGGCGTTCGCGAACCTCTTCGGCGCGCATTTCCGCGAGGACTACCCGGAGGAGAGTCAAGCCGCGTCGCGACCGGAGGGCGACAGCGCTGCGCGCTACGGCGCCAATCTCCGCCGGTCGATCGCGGCCCGCAAGGGCGTGCGTCGCCGATCCTCTCATACCCTTACGAGCGTACCCGCGCGGCGCTGGAACAATTGTCGAAGAACGGCGATCCGCATCCCTCCCACGGCTGGAAGCTGCGCTACGCAAATCCCGCGACGGGCGGCCACGCTTTTCCGACCATGGCGGTGTTCATGCAGTGGCTGCCCAGGGGATTCTCGGGCCGCGAATACCGCAGCACCGACGGCGCGGTCTTCTGCGTCGTCGAGGGGCAGGGCGGTGTAGATATTGGCGAGACGCACTTCGATCTTGCGCCGCGCGACGTGTTCGTCGTGCCGTCGTGGGAGCATTACCGGTTCGGGGCCCGCGCCGATTGCGTGATCTTCAGCTACTCCGACCGCGCCGCGCAGGAAGCGCTCGGCTTCTGGCGGGAAGAAACCTGATTCACATCCTCCACTCGATGTAGGTGTAGATGAAATTCGAGCCGCCGTTGACGTTGTCGAAGATCTGCGCCATGCCGAAAATGCCCGAGCGGTGGCTGGCGCCGAAGCCGAAATAGGTCTCGCGCAGCTCTTTCTCCCCGAACAGGTCGCCGACGCTGACGTCGATGGTCGGATCGCCGTACTGGAGCAGTTTCGAGGTGTTCCGGCCGCGCATCGCCTGGTCCCGCGCCTCGACGAACGGCACGCGCTGCGCGTAGGAGAGGCCGCCGCCGAAGCCGACGCGCGTGCGCACGCGATCCTTCCAGGGAAATCCCCAGTAGAACGCCTTCAGGTAGAGATTGGCCTGCCAGAAATCCGGCTGGAGCCCGCGCTCCTCGTGGCGCAGCACCCCGCCGTACCAGGCGATCGTGACGGGCCAGCCGTGCAGGTTCTCGATGAACGGCCGCCCGACCTCGAAGGAATCGATGCTCGTGCGGTCGTCGGTGTTGGTGGACCGGCAGCGCAGCTCCATGATCGGCAGCAGGTTGCAGGGGCTCGATCTGCCGTGCAGGACCTTGAAGGTGAGCGGGGTGCGATTGCCGGTGTCTTTTTCCCGCGCCGGAACGAACTCGTAGGCGAGGCCGCCGTAGCCCGCAAGCTGCACGCGGTCTTCGACGATCGGGCTGCGGCGGACGCCGCTCGACCACACGGTGGCGGACACGCCGGCGAAAAAATGCCAGACGTCGGTGAGGTCGTATCGCGCGTTCAGGCCGACGGTTGCGTTGACGCCGGCGCCCGGCTGGTAGGCGGGACGGTCGGCGGTGGTCTCGGCCGCGGTCACGCCGTAGTAGTAGTCGTTGAGCTTCGCGTTGCGGGCGGAAAGCATGAAATACGGCGCGAGCTTCAGCCGTCCGCGCCGCCGCTCGGTGCTGGTGCCGAGCCGCCACTCGGCGCCGCCCGAATTGCCGGAGACATCGCGCAGGACCTCGCCGAACACGTTGCCCCAATCGAAGCGCTGCTCGTAGCTCAATCCGAGATCGGTCTCGGGAACGCGCGGCGACATTCCCGCGAGGCTCGCCGGGGCCCGCTCGACGGGAAAGCTCTCGAGGCGCTTCGACAGGAAAACGTTCACGCGCCGGTCCGGCGCCGGCCGGAACTTGAGCCCCGCGCGATAGGAATGCAGATAGACGTATTCGCCTTCGTAGAGGTACAGAGGCAGAAGGTCGATGCGAACGCCGCCGCCGCGATAAGGCGATTGCTCGGCGCGCGCGACGACGCCCCATCCCGCGCTGTCGGTGGCGGTGATGTCGGCGAGGAAGTCGCTCGTCGCCGCCGCGGGCGGCTCGGCGGCTGCACACAGCGCGAGAGCCAGCGCGAGGGTGCGGAGCCGCCCGGTCGGGGCGCATCGATTGTTCAACGTTGCGATAATTTCTCGGGATCGTGAGCGTGCGCAAAACGCCGCGGTATTCTAATATGAAAGCCATGCCGAAATTCGGAAGTTCGCGGTT
Organism: Burkholderiales bacterium; assembly: GCA_035637375.1. GTDB lineage: Bacteria > Pseudomonadota > Gammaproteobacteria > Burkholderiales > SG8-39 > VBDM01. The sequence continues at coordinate 1,520 of DASPXL010000175.1, read as the reverse complement.
GCGCGGGGCAGGCGCCTTCGTCGCGTGTCTCGCGTGCTTCGCGGCGCATGCGCAGGATTACCCGTCGCGCCCGGTGCGCGTGGTCGCTCCGTCGGCCCCGGGAGGCGGTTTCGATCTGGTCGGGCGCGTGCTCGCGCACAAGCTCGGCGAGCAGACGGGGCAGGCGTTCGTGGTCGAGAATCGCCCCGGCGCGGGCACGCTGGTGGGCACGCAGCTCGTCGCCCGCGCCGCGCCCGACGGCTACAGCCTCGTCGTCGGCGGCCTGTCCAACATCGCGCTCAACATGGGCCTGTACAGGGAGCCGGGGTACGACTCGCTCGGCGACTTGACGCCGGTCAGCCTGGTGGTCAGCCATTCGTATACGCTGGTCGCGCGCAAGGACCTGCCGCTCGCGAGCCTCAAGGAAGTCATAGCTTTCGCCCGCGCCAATCCGGGCAAGCTCAACATCGGGACCAGCGGCCCCGGCACCGGGCAATACATCGGCGCCGCGATCATCGGCGCGCTCGCCGGAGCGAACATGGTGAAGGTCCCCTACAAGGGCGCGCAGCCCGTCTATCAGGATCTGCTCGCCGGCCGGGTGGATCTGTTCTACGACAACACGACGACCACCCGGCCCTACGTCGAATCCGGCCAGGTCAAGGCGCTCGCGGTGTCGAGCCGCGCGCGCGCCCCGAACATGCCGCAGGTGCCCACGATCATCGAGACCGGCGTGCTCGACCTGGAGATGGAGACATGGTTCGGCCTGTTCGCGCCGGCGCGCACATCCCGCGCGGTTATCGAACGGTTGCGCGCCGAGGTCGACAAGGCGACCCGCTCGGCCGAGGTGCGCTCGCGGCTGGAGATGGGCAGCGGCCGGAGCCTGCGCATGGCGCCCGCCGAGACCGAGGCGTTCGTGCGCGCCGAGGTCGCCAAATGGACGGCGCTCCTGCGCCGCGCGGGCATCGTGCCCGAATGAACCCGGAACTGCAGGATCAGCTTGCCATCGCCGCGCTCGCGCAGACCTGGGCGCTCGCGCGCGACTCGGGCGACTGGGAGAAGCTGCGCGCGACCGCGCACCCGGACGCGACCATGACCACCACCTGGTTCGACGGAGGATTCGATGACTTCATCGAATCCTGCCAGGCGTCCTGGAGCAAGGGATCGCGCTCGCAGCATTTTCTCGGCGGAACCGTCGCGGAGATCAACGGAGCGCGCGCGATCGCGCAGACCCGCATGGCGATCATGGTCCGCTCGGCGCTCGACGGCGTCGAGGTCGACGCGGCCTGCTACGGCCGCTTCTTCGACCGGGTGGAAAAGCGCGGGGGAAGCTGGCGCATCGCGAAGCGCAGCGTGATCTACGAAAAGGACCGCATCGATCCGGTCGATCCGGGCACGGTGATTTCGCTCGACCTGGCGCTGCTCAGGCGCTTTCCGGAGGGCTACCGCCATCTCGCCTACCTGCAGACGAAGAACGGCGCCCAGGTCAACCCGAACCTTCCGACCGCGCGCGGCGAGGCGCTCGAAAAGCTGCTGCGGGAGGC
>DASPXL010000174.1:0-3181 GCA_035637375.1 Burkholderiales bacterium | reverse complement strand
CTTCGCGTGGCGCGAATGCGCATGCAGCAAGCCGCTTCCAAGGTCCGCGATCCGGATGTGCAGGTCACTGCCGCCGGGGAGGGCGCACGCGTGATCCATCTTTCCGGGGCCTGGGATATCCGGGCGCTCGAATCGCGCGCGGGCGCGCTTCAGTCGGCGCTGAGGGACGCGGCCCGCTTGCCCGAAGCGCGCTGGGATCTGTCGCAGATCCAGCGCTTCGACCATACCGGCGCGCTGCTGGTGTGGCGCGCCTGGGGCCGGTGCCGGCCGGGCAGGCTGCAGCTGCGGCGCGAGCACGAGATTTTCTTCGGCGCCTGCGAAGGCGCCGCTGCCGTTCCATCCTCGCCGAAGCGGTTCGATCCGCTCTCGCCCGTCATTGCGCTGGGGCGGGTCGCATTGGACGCGACCCGGCACGCCCTGGAGATGGTGCAGCTCTTCGGGCAGTTGCTCATCGACGCGGTGGCCGTGGCGAGGCAGCCCTTGCTCAGGCCGTGGCGCGAGTTCTCCGCGGGCATCTACAGCATAGGCGCGCAGGCCCTCGGAATCACCGCCATGGTCGGATTCCTCATCGGCGTGGTGCTGAGCTATCTGTCGGCCGAGCAGCTGCGCCTGTACGGCGCCGACACTTTCATCATCAACATTCTCGGCGTGGGCATCATCCGCGAGCTCGGCCCGATGCTGTGCTCGGTGCTGGTCGCGGGCCGCTCCGGCTCCGCGATCACCGCCCAGCTCGGCGTCATGAGGGTCACCGAGGAGCTGGACGCGCTTTCGGTGATGGGCATTTCGAACAGCCTGCGGCTGATCCTGCCCAAGGTGGCGGCCACCGCGGTGGCGCTGCCCCTGCTGATCCTGTGGACGTCCGGCGTCGCGCTGGTCGGCGGCGCGGTCTCGGCCAGGATCGAGCTGGGCATGAGCTTCCTTCAGTTCTTCGCCGGCCTGCCCGCCGCGGTCCCCGAAGTCAATTTGTGGCTCGGCGTCGGCAAGGGCGCGGTTTTCGGCGTGCTGATCGCGCTCGTCGCCTGCCACTTCGGGCTGCGCATCCAGCCGAACACCGAAAGCCTCGCCGCGGGCACCACGCGCTCGGTGGTGACCGCGATCACCGCGGTCATCGTCGCCGATGCGATCTTCGCGGTCATCTTCTCGGACGTGGGCTGGAGCTGAAGATGAGCGGCGAGCCCGTCATCGAAGTCAATGGTCTCTGGACGGTCTTCGGCGACCTCGTCGTCCATCGCGACTTGGATCTCTCGGTGATGCCGGGCGAGGTCGTGTCCCTGGTGGGAGGGTCCGGAAGCGGCAAGACGACCCTGCTGCGCCAGATGCTGGGGCTGGAGCGGCCTCACCGCGGCAGTATTCGGGTCTTCGGCGTCCCGCTGCACAGCTGCGATGCGGACCTGTTCAAGAAAATCCGCAGGCGCTGGGGCGTGCTGTTTCAGCACGGCGCGCTCTACAGCGCGCTCAGCGTCTTCGACAACATCGCGCTGCCGCTGCGCGAGCTGCACGCCTTCGACGAGGATTTCATCCGCGACATGGTCATGCTCAAGCTCGACGCGGTGGGGATCGACCATCGGCACTCCTCCACGATGCCTTCGGACTTGTCCGGCGGCATGATCAAGCGCGTCGCGCTCGCCCGCGCGCTGGTGCTCGAGCCCGAGCTCGTGTTCCTGGATGAGCCTACCGCGGGTCTGGACCCCGACCGCAGCGACGCCTTCGTGAAGCTCGTCCGCGATCTTCACCTCAAGCTCAATTTCACCGTGGTGATGGCGACGCACGACCTCGATACCATGGTTTCGGTGTCGGACCGCATCGCGGTGCTGGCGGATCAGAGGGTGTTGATATGCGGCAGTTTGAGCGAGGTGGTGCGGTACGACCATCCTTTCATCCGGGATTTTTTTCTCGGCGAGCGGGGCCGGCGGGCGCTGTCGGCCGCTCCGGCGCTGCAGACACATTGAGGAGGGAACATGGAGAATCGAGCGCATGCTCTGGTCGCGGGGCTTTTCGCCCTTGTGCTTGCCGCAGCCCTGGTCGCGGCCGGACTGTGGTTCCGCAAGGACGACATCAGGCTCGCCCGATACGTGGTCAGCACGACGAGCTCGGTCGCCGGACTGAAGGTCGAGGCGCCGGTGCGCTACCGCGGCGTCCACGTGGGGCGCGTCGAATCGATCAAGATCGAGCCTGGCGTGTCGGGCCGCATCAACGTTCGCATCGGCGTGCAGGAGGACACGCCCGTCACCAAGAGCACTTACGCCCAGCTCGGTTACCAGGGCGTCACCGGCCTTGCTTACGTGTCCCTGAACGACGATGGTTCCTCGAGCGAGCTGCTCAAGGCCGCGGGCGGGGAGCCCCCTCGCATCGGCCTGCGCCCGTCGGTTTTTGACTCGGGCCTGGACATGGTTGCGACGGTAGGCGAGCTGGCGGAGCATCTGCGGTCCGGCGCCAAGGATTTCCCTTTGTTGGTGGGAGACGCGCGCAGCGCCTTCGCGAGCTTCGGTGCGCTCTCTCGCAAGCTGGAGGAGCGCTCGCTGGCCTTCGACCGGATGTCGACGAGCCTGGAGGAGGTGAGCAACGCCGCGCGCTCGTTCAGCGATGAGACCCTGCCGCGTTTCAACGCGCTGGTCGAGCAGCTCAACCGCGACACGCGCGCGCTCGACCGGGTGCTCAACGCCCTGGACGAGAATCCGCAGAGCTTCGTGTTCGGCGCCCCGCGCAGAAAACCCGGACCGGGCGAGCCGGGATTCCTGGACGGGGGACGCTGAAGCGATGGCACGAAGGGCCACTCGAATCGTCGCGTTCGCGCTCGGCCTCGCCTGCGCCGCGTGCAGCATCGCTCCGGCCCCGGCGCCGGCCGTCGCGAATTACGATTTCGGTCCGGCGCCGGACGGGCATCCGGCGCAAGGCCCGCGCCGGGCGCTGCTCGTCCACGACGTCGGCGCCCCGGCCTGGCTCGATTCGCCCCTGATCCACTACCGGCTCGCCTACCAGGACGCGGCTCGCCCGCAGGTCTACGCTGAGAGCCGCTGGGTCATGTCTCCGGCGGCGCTCTTCACGAACCGCCTGCGCGGGCAGCTCGCTGCCTCGGGCGGAATCGTGCAGCCCGGCGACGGCGCGCGTGCCGGCTATGCGCTGCGCGTCGAGCTGGACGAGTTCACGCAGGTGTTCGACGCGCCGGGAAAGAGCAGGGCGG
>DASPXL010000173.1:0-3485 GCA_035637375.1 Burkholderiales bacterium | reverse complement strand
TCGATCTACATGATGGCCGACTCGGGCGCCCGCGGCTCGGCGGCCCAAATACGGCAGCTCGCCGGAATGAGAGGCCTTATGGCCAAGCCCGACGGCTCGATCATCGAGACGCCGATCACCGCGAATTTCCGCGAGGGGCTGAACGTGCTGCAGTACTTCATCTCGACTCACGGGGCGCGCAAGGGCCTCGCCGACACTGCCTTGAAGACGGCGAACTCGGGCTATCTCACGCGGCGCCTGGTGGACGTGACCCAGGATCTCGTGGTCACCGAGGACGACTGCAGCACCACGAACGGCGTGGCCATGAAGGCGCTGGTCGAAGGCGGCGAAGTGGTCGAAGCGCTGAGGGAGCGCATTCTGGGCCGCGTCACCGTGGCGGACGTGCTGCACCCGGAGAGGCAGGAGGTGCTCTACAACGCCGGGACGCTCCTCAACGAGGACGAGGTCGAGAACATCGAGGCCCTGGGCATCGACGAGGTGCGTGTTCGCACCCCGCTCACCTGCGATACCCGCTGGGGCCTTTGCGCCAACTGCTACGGGCGCGATCTCGCGAGAGGGTCGCTCGTCAACGTCGGGGAGGCGATCGGGGTGATCGCCGCGCAGTCGATCGGGGAGCCGGGCACGCAGCTCACCATGCGCACCTTCCACATCGGCGGAGCGGCCTCGCGCGCCGCGGTGGCGAGCCAGGTCGAGGCGAAATCGAACGGCACCGTGCGCTTCACCCCGCAGATACGCTACGTCACCAACCCCAAGGGCGAGAAGGTGGTGATCTCCCGGACCGCAGAGGTGCTCGTCACCGACGACAACGGCCGCGAGCGCGAGCGCCACAAGATTCCGTACGGCGCGACGCTGCTTGTGGCCGACGGCAAGCCCGTCAAGGCGGGGCAGACGCTCGCCTCGTGGGACCCGCACACCCGCCCGATCATCACCGAGCACGGCGGCATCGTGCGCTTCGAGCACATCGAGGAGGGCGTCACGGTCGCCAAGCAGATCGACGAGGTGACCGGCCTCTCGACGCTCGTCGTCATCGATCCCAAGCGCCGCGCGGCGGCGGGCAAGGGCTTGCGTCCGCAGGTGAGGCTGCTGAACGAGTCGGGCGAGGAGATCCGGATCGCCGGCACCGACCATCCGATCACCATCACCTTCCAGGTCGGCTCTCTCATCACCGTGAAGGACGGCCAGCAGGTGCAGGTGGGCGAAGTGCTCGCGCGGGTTCCGCAAGAGACCTCCAAGACCCGCGACATCACCGGCGGTCTGCCGCGCGTCGCGGAGCTCTTCGAGGCGCGCTCCCCCAAGGACGCGGGGGTGCTCGCCGAGATCACCGGAACGGTGTCGTTCGGCAAGGACACGAAGGGCAAGCAGCGCCTGGTCATCACCGACCCGGAGGGGGTTTCGCACGAGTACCTGATCCCGAAGGAGAAGCACGTCATGGCGCACGACGGGCAGGTCGTCAACAAAGGCGAGATCATCGTCGACGGCCCGGTCGATCCGCGCGATATCCTGCGTCTGCAGGGCGTCGAGGCGCTCGCGCGCTACATCACCGACGAAGTGCAGGACGTGTACCGCCTGCAGGGCGTGAGGATCAACGACAAGCACATCGAGGTGATCGTGCGGCAGATGCTGCGGCGCGTCCAGGTCGAGGACCCGGGCGACACCCGCTTCATCCCGGGCGAGCAGGTCGAGCGCGCCGACGTGCTCGAGGAGAACGAGAAGGTGCAGGCCGAGGGCAAGAAGCCGGCGACCTACAGCTACATGCTGCTCGGCATCACCAAGGCGTCGCTTTCCACCGACTCGTTTATCTCCGCGGCCTCGTTCCAAGAGACCACCCGAGTCCTCACGGAGGCCGCGATCATGGGCAAGAAAGACGATTTGCGCGGTCTCAAGGAGAACGTCATCGTCGGCAGGCTGATCCCGGCGGGCACGGGCATGGCGTACCACAACGCGCGCAAGAACGCGCCGCCGGCGCAGCTCTTCGAGGAAGGCGCGCCCGCCGCCGAGGCCGAAGCGCCGAAGCACACGGAGAACGCCTGAGGCCCGCGCATGGCTGCGGGCGGAAAGCTTCTGCAGGCGCTTTGCGCGCTGCCCTTGGCGGCGGGGATGGCGCTCGCGCCATGGCCTGCACCGGCGCAGGCGCCCGACGCCTGGCCGGGCAAGCCGGTGCGGCTCGTTCTCCCGTTCCCGCCCGGCGGCGGAACGGACATCCTCGGCCGTCTTATCGCGGAGCGGTTGACAGCGAGCCTCGGCCAGCCGGTGGTGACGGAGAACCGCGGCGGGGCGGGGGGCAACGTCGGCGCCGAGGCCGCGGCGAAATCCGCACCCGACGGCTACACGATCGTGCTGGTCGCGCCTTCGCTCGCGATCAGCCCCAGTCTCTATTCCAAGCTCAACTACGATCCGGCCAAGGACTTCGCGCCGATCAGCTTGGTTGCGACCGTGCCCAACGTGATGGTCACGCATCCTTCGGCGCCGGCTCGGACGCTCCAGGAATTCATCGCACTCGCCAAAAGCAAACCGGGCGGCATGAACTTTGGCTCCGGCGGCAACGGCACGTCCAATCACCTCGCCGGCGAGCTTTTCAACATCGTCGCCGGGGTGAAGCTGGTGCACGTTCCCTACAAGGGCGTGAACCTCGCGATGAACGACGTGCTCTCCGGCGAAGTCCATCTCGTGGTGATCGGCATACCCGCCGCGGCGCCGCATATCAAGGCGGGGAAACTGCGCGCGCTCGCCTTGATCGCGCCGCAGCGCTCGCCCGCTCTGCCGGAGGTGCCGACGGTGGCCGAAGCCGGTCTGCCGAACTTCGAGGTGACGACCTGGTACGGCATGCTCGCCCCGGCGGGCACGCCGGGGCCGATCGTCACACGGCTCAACGCGGAGCTCGTGAAAATCATGCACGCGCCCGAGCTGAAGGAGCGGCTCGCCGCGATGGCGACCGAGCCGAGGACCAGCACGCCGGAAGAATTCGCCGCCTACATCAAGCAGGAAATCGCGAAGTGGGCCGAGGTCGTTCGCCGGGCCGGGTTGAAGGCGGACTGACAGGTTGTTGAAAAAGGGGGCTACGCCCCCTTGCGATCCCCCCAATTGGAGGCCGTAGAAAAACGCTTCCCTCTGAAACTCGATTTGCGCGGAATTCGATTTTCACGCGGGAAGCCTTTTTCAACGGCCTGTTAACGCTGGCCTTTGATGCGCTTGCGCAGCAGCTCGGCGAACTCGCCGCCCGGAATGGGCTTGCTGAAAAAGTAGCCCTGCATCTCGTCGCAGGCGTGGTCGTGGAGGAAGGTCTGCTGCTCCAGCGTCTCGACCCCTTCGGCGACCACGGTGAGATTGAGGCTCTTGCCCATGGCGATGATCGCCTCGGTGATCGCCTTGTCCTCGAGGTCCTGAGGAAGGTCGCGGATGAAGGAGCGGTCCACCTTGAGCGTGTCGATCGGGAAGCGCTTGAGGTGCGTGAGCGACGAGTAGCCGACCCCGAAGTCGTCGATGGC
>DASPXL010000172.1:0-3733 GCA_035637375.1 Burkholderiales bacterium | reverse complement strand
TCTACATCGACAAGGGGGTCGAGCTGCGCGGGGACGAAGGCGCGCGCAGGCTCGTTCCGCAGATGAAGCCCGCGACCGAGGAAGACTGGTACGCCGAGTACCTCGCGCCGATCCTGGCGGTGCGCGTGGTGCCCGATCTCGACGCGGCGATCGAGCATATCGGCAAGTACGGGTCGCAGCATACCGACGCGATCGTCACCGAGGACGAGGCGCGCGCGAAGCGCTTCCTTCGCGAGGTCGATTCGAGCTCGGTGATGGTGAACGCCTCGACGCGCTTCGCCGACGGATTCGAGTACGGTCTGGGTGCGGAGGTCGGCATTTCCACCGACAAGCTGCACGCGCGCGGCCCGGTGGGCCTCGAGGGCCTCACCTCGCAGAAGTACGTGGTCTTCGGCAGCGGCCAGATTCGCGCCTGAGGCAAGCCTGAAGAACTTCCCGACCGCCGCCGGCCGCTCCGCGGCCTCAAGCGCGGAGCGCGAATGAGCGCCCCGATCGGGATCATGGGCGGCACCTTCGATCCGGTGCACTTCGGGCACCTGCGCCTTGCGCAGGAGGCCGCCGAGATCCTGGGCCTGGAGCGCGTGCGCTGGGTGCCCGCCGGCCAGCCCTGGCACCGCATCGCGCCGCTCGCGGCCGCCGCGCACCGCCTCGAGATGGTGCGCCTGGCGATCGGAAAGAACGCCCTTTTCGAGCTCGACGACGCGGAGATCCGCCAGACCGCTCCCGGCTACACCGTCGAAACGCTCGAGCGGCTGAGGGGCGAATTCGGCGCAAAGCGCTCCCTCGTGCTTCTTCTCGGCACCGACGCCTTCCGCAATCTCACCTCCTGGCAGAGCTGGCGCGATCTTTTCGCCCTCGCGCACATCTTCGTCGCGCAGCGGCCCGGACACTCGCTCACCCCGGGCGGAATGCCCGCCGCGCTCGCTCAAGAATGGCGCAAGCGCGCCGGCACCCCCGATGTCCTGCGCGAGCGGCCCGAAGGAAGCATCGTCACCTACGGCACCACGGCGCTCGACATCTCGGCGAGCGCCATCCGCGCCCACTTCGCCCAGGCCCGCAGCCCGCGTTATCTCCTGCCTTCGGCCGTGCTCGACTATATCGAGGCGCACGGACTGTACGCCAAGGAGGGCGGCGCGCCCGGATGATAGACGTTCGCAGGCTCCAGAAGGCCGCGGTCGGGGCGCTCGAGGACATCAAGGCCCGCGAGATCGAGGTCTTCGACGTCGCCCATCTCACCTCGATGTTCGACCGCGTGATCATCGCGAGCGCGGACTCCGCCCGGCAGCTGAAGGCGCTCGCGAGCCACCTCCGGGAGAAGGCGAAAGCGGCCGGCGGGCGCGTCCACGGCGTGGAAGGCGAGGACGGCGGCGATTGGGTGCTCGTCGACCTCGGCGACATCGTCGTGCATATCATGCAGCCGGCGGTGCGCTCGCACTACAATCTCGAGGAGCTGTGGGGCCAGCCCAGGCCCCGCAAGCCGCGCGCAAGGCGCCCCGTGGCGGCGCGCGCCAAATGAAGCTGATCGTGGTCGCCGTTGGGACCCGGATGCCCAAGTGGGTCAACGAGGCTTTTGAGGAATACATGAAGCGCATGCCCCGAGATCTGCGGATCGAGCTCGTCGAGGTCCGCCCCGAGCCCCGCTCGGGCGGCAAATCGACCGCGCAGCTGCTCGAGGCGGAGGCCGCGCGCATCGAGCACGCGGTGCCGCGCAGGTCCCTCCGCGCGGCGCTCGATGAGCGCGGACGCGAATTCAGCACGGCGGAGCTCGCGCGCTGGCTAGCCGCGCGGCGTCTCGAAGGGCGCGATGCCGCCTTTCTCATCGGCGGCGCGGACGGCCTCGCGCCCGCGGCAAAAAGCGGCGCGGACCTGGTTCTGCGCCTCTCGGCCATGACGCTGCCTCACGGCCTCGCGCGCGTGCTGCTCGCCGAGCAGCTCTATCGCGCGGCCTCGATCCTCAACCATCTGCCGTACCACCGCGCATGAAGCCCGCACCGGCGAAGCCGAAGATCTACCTCGCCTCGCGCAGCCCGCGCCGGCGCGAGCTCCTGAAGCAGATCGGCGTTTCGTTCGAAGTACTGGTGCTGCGCGAGCGTCCGGGACGCGGCCCCGACGTCGACGAGTCGCTGCGGCCGGGGGAATCCCCCGACGATTACGTTCGCCGCGTTTGCCGCGCCAAAGCGGACGCAGGCTGGCAGAGGACCGTGCAGCGCCAGCTGCGCAAGTTCCCGGTGCTCGCCGCCGACACCGTCGTCTGCATCGACGAGAAGATCCTCGGCAAGCCCGCCGACGGCGCCGATGCGGCGCGGATGCTGCGCATCCTTTCCGGACGCGAGCACCGCGTGCTGACCGCGGTCGCGCTGAAATTCGACGAGCGCGCCGAGCTCGTCGTGAGCGAGAGCCGGGTTCGCTTCTGCGAGCTCGCCGAGGCCGAGATCGAAACCTACGTCGAGAGCGGCGAGCCGACCGACAAGGCGGGCGCCTACGCGATCCAGGGCCGCGCCGCGGCGTTCGTCACCGAGCTGCACGGCAGCTACTCCGGGATCATGGGGCTGCCGCTGTACGAGACCGCGCAGCTGATCGCGAAATTCAAGGCCGGACGATGATGAACTCACCTCAGGCGGGGAAACCGAAGCGTCAGCCGAGGTCCGGGAATCTAAGCAGGCCGCGCGGCCTTGCCGCGGGGCCTGCCCGTATATGACGGAGGACATCCTGATCAACTGCACGCCGCAGGAGACCCGCGTCGCCGTAATGCAGGCGGGCGTGCCGCAGGAGCTGCACGTCGAGCGCGCGGCGAGCCGGGGCCTGGTCGGGAACATCTACGTGGGGAAAGTCGCGCGCGTCCTGCCGGGAATGCAATCGGCTTTCATCGAGATCGGCCTCGAGCGCGCCGCGTTCCTGCACGTCGCAGACATCTGGGAGGAGCGGCAGGGCGCCGCCGGCGCGCCCGGCAAGCCGATCGAGAAAATCCTCTCAGAGGGCCAGTCGCTGCTCGTGCAGGTGATCAAGGACCCGATCGGCACCAAGGGCGCGCGGCTTTCGACCCAGATCTCGATCGCCGGGCGGCTGGTCGTCTATCTTCCCCAGGATCCCCACATCGGCATTTCGCAGCGGATCGAGGACGAGACCGAGCGTCAGCTCTTGCGCGACAAGCTGCTGCTGCTGCTGCCCGAAGGCGAGTCCGGAGGCTTCATCATCCGCACCGTGGCGGAGAACGCGACCGAGGCGGAGCTGCGCGGTGACATCGAGTACCTGCGCAAGCTCTGGCACGGCATCCGCGGCCGCGCTTTCACTTCGCCCGCGCCGACGCTGCTCCACCAGGACCTGTCGCTCGCTCAACGGGTGCTGCGCGACATCGCGGGCGAAGGCACCGGCCGCATCGTCGTCGATTCGCGCGAGAACTTCCAGAAGCTCCAGGCGTTCGCGACCGAATACACGCCCAAGGTGCTCGCGAAGCTCGAGCACTACACCGGCGAGCGGCCGCTCTTCGACCTGCACAACGTCGAGGACGAGCTCGAGCGGGCGCTCTCGCGCCGCGTGGAGCTGAAGAGCGGCGGCTACCTGATCCTCGACCAGACCGAGGCGCTGACCACGATCGACGTCAACACCGGCGGCTACGTCGGCACCCGCAATTTCGACGACACGATCTTCAAGACCAATCTCGAGGCGGCTCAGGTGATCGCGCGCCAGCTGCGTCTGAGGAACCTCGGGGGCATCATCATCATCGACTTCATCG
>DASPXL010000171.1:0-1735 GCA_035637375.1 Burkholderiales bacterium | reverse complement strand
GATGTCACACAATCTCCTCAACACGCTGCAGGAATTCAAGATGGCTTCCGGGAAAACCGGAAAGTTCTATTCCCTGCCCGCTCTGGAAAAGGCGCTCGGAGCAAAGGTCTCTCGCCTGCCGGTGTCGATTCGCATCGTTCTGGAATCGGTGCTGCGCAACTGCGACGGCAAGAAAGTCACCGAAGAGCATGTCCGCCAGCTCTCGAACTGGAAGCCGAACGCGCCGCGCACCGACGAAATTCCTTTCGTGCTCTCGCGCATCCTGCTGCAGGACCTGACCGGCATCCCCTCGCTCGCCGACCTCGCCGCGATGAGGAGCGTCGCGCAGCGGCTCGGCAAGAACCCCAAGGTGGTCGAGCCGCTCGTGCCGGTCGATCTCGTCGTGGACCACTCCATCCAGATCGACCACTACGGGGTCAAGAACGCGCTCGACCTCAACATGAAGCTCGAGTTCAAGCGCAACCAGGAGCGCTACACCTTCATGAAGTGGGCGATGCAGGCGTTCGACACCTTCAGAGTGGTGCCGCCGGGCATCGGCATCGTGCACCAGGTGAACCTCGAATACCTGGCGCGCGGGGTGCACAAGAAAGACGGCCTCTACTATCCCGACACGCTGGTCGGCACCGACAGCCACACGCCCATGGTCAACGCCATCGGCGTGGTCGCCTGGGGAGTGGGCGGCATCGAAGCCGAGGCCGGCATGCTCGGCCAGCCGACCTACATCCTCACCCCCGACGTGGTCGGCGTGCACCTGAAGGGGAGCTTGCGCGGCGGCGTCACCGCCACCGATCTCGTGCTCACGGTCACCGAGCTCATGCGCAAGACCAACGTCGTCAACAAGTTCGTCGAGTTCTTCGGCGAAGGCACGGCCAGCCTCACCGTGCCCGACCGCGCGACCATCGCCAACATGGCGCCCGACTACGGCGCGACCATGGGCTTCTTCCCGGTGGACGAGGCGACCATCATCTACTTCGAAGGCACCGGCCGCTCAAAGGAGGAGATCGACGCGCTCAAGTCCTACTTCAAGGCGCAGGGCATGTACGGCACGATCAAGAAAGGCGCGATCGACTACAGCCAGGTGGTCGAGCTCGACCTTGCCGGCGTGACCCCCTCGCTCGCCGGCCCCAAGCGCCCGCAGGACCGCATCGAGATCGGCAAGGTCAAAGCGAAGTTCACCGAGCTCTTCTCGAAGCCGGCCGCCGAGAACGGCTTCTCGAAGAAGCCCGAGGACCTGAAAAAACGCGTCAAGACCCGCGACGGCATGGACATCGGCGCGGGCGACGTGATGATCGCCGCGATCACTTCCTGCACCAACACCTCGAACCCCGGCGTCCTGCTCGCCGCGGGGCTGCTCGCCAAGAAAGCGGTCGAGCGCGGCCTCACGGTCAAGCCGCACGTGAAGACCTCGCTCGCGCCGGGCTCCCGGGTGGTGACCGAATATCTGAAAAGGGCGGGGTTGACGCCCTACCTCGAGAAGCTCGGCTTCAACCTCGCCGCCTACGGCTGCACGACCTGCATCGGCAACTCCGGACCGCTGAAAGCCACCATCGAGGAGGCGATCGCCCAGAACGATCTCGTGTGCGCCGCCGTGCTCTCGGGCAACCGCAACTTCGAGGCGCGCATCCATGCGAGCCTGCGCGCGAATTTCCTCGCCTCGCCGCCCCTGGTGGTGACTTATGCCCTGGCGGGCACCGTGCTGAAGGACCTGATGACCGAGCCTATCGGCCGCGGGAAG
>DASPXL010000170.1:0-11011 GCA_035637375.1 Burkholderiales bacterium | reverse complement strand
GACGCCGATGAAGGAAGCGGCCGTGTCCAGGATGTGCACGAGAACTTCGCGCGGGAGCCCCTCGATCGTGAGCAGGTGCTGGAGCCTTCCGTCCCCGTTAAGCTGCGGGTTTCGCATCGGAGAGTCGCAAGAAGAATCTGCCGCGCTCGTCGCGCGCCAGTCGCAGAAGTTTGCCTGCGGGGACCGAAAGCGTGGCGCCGACGTACTGCGCCGCGATCGGCAGCTGCCGCTCGCCGCGGTCCACCAGCGCCGCAAGCTCGATTTTTCCGGGGCGGCCGTAGTCGAACAGTTCGTTCATCGCAGCGCGCACCGTGCGCCCCGTGTAAAGGACGTCATCGACCATGACGATGTGCCGACCGTTCACGTCGAACGGGATCTGCGAAGGCTTGACGTGATGACGAAGCCCCGCCGCGTCGAAATCGTCGCGATAGAAGGAGATGTCGAGCACCCCCATCGGCGTTGAGAGCTCCAGTTCCCGGTGCAGGCGCTCGGCGAGCCAGGCGCCGCCGGTGCGGATGCCGACGAGCCCGGTGGAATCGGTGATGCCGGCGCGGAGCTTGCGCGCGAGCTCCTCGCAAAGCGCTTCAGCGTCCGGAAGATCCATCGAGGTAGCTCTGCAGAATGACGCTGGCTGCGAGCGCGTGCGTTTCGTGCTTGTGCTCGCGCCCGCCGCGGCCGTTCTCGCGCAGGCTTTCCCGCGCCGAAGCGGAAGAGAGTCGCTCGTCGGAGAGCACGACCGGCAGCCGAAATCGCACCTCAAGCTGCCGCGCAAAGCGCCGCGCGCGCAGCGTCATTTCGTGCTCGCCGCCGTCCGACGCGAGCGGCAGGCCGACCAGCAGCCGCTCGGGCCGCCATTCGCTCACGAGGGTGGCGACCTCCGCCATGCGCCGGCCGCCGCTCTCGGCCTCGAACGTTCCCAGGGGATTGGCGATCCGCGTTTCGGTGTCGCCCACGGCGACGCCGACCCAGCGGGTGCCGAAATCGAAAGCAAGTATGGTGTGGCCCGAGACCTTCGACGGGGCCACGGCCGCCTCGCTCACGCGTGTCCTGCCTCCTCGGAGAGCTTGGCGAAGTCGACCCCGAGCAGCTTCATCGCGGCGGGCAGGCGCTCTTCGGAGGGCGTGTCGAAGATGATCGCGCCCTCGGCCTCCACGGTGAGCCAGGCGTTTTGCTTGATCTCGTTTTCGAGCTGTCCGGCCGCCCAGCCGGAGTAGCCGAGCGTGACCAGCATCCGGTCGGGGCCGCTGCCTTGCCCGACGGCTTCCAGGATATCCTTGGAAGTCGTGAGGCCCATGCTGTCGCGCACCGAAAGCGTGGATTGCCACTTTCCCGGAGGCTGATGCAGGACAAAGCCGCGGTCGGTCTGCACCGGCCCGCCGAAATAGACCGGTTCCTTCACGAGGATCTGAGAAGCGAGCGGCAGGCTGAGGCGCTCGAACAGGGCGCCGAGGGTCATCTCGATCGGCCGGTTGACCACCACGCCGAGCGCCCCCTGCTCGTTGTGCTCGCAGATGAAGGTGAGGGTGCGGGCGAAATACGGATCGACCATGTTGGGCATGGCGATCAGGAAATGATTGGTGAGATTGACCTGGGCCATGAGAGCTCGGGCTCTATTGTAATCCCCCGGCGGGGACGCGCGCGAGCGCAGCGCCAAGTCCGACGAGCGCCTTGGTTTTCAGGCGGCAGCCCGGCGCTCCTTGAGAAACCCGGAGATTTTCTCGATGAGATCGTCTTCCTGGTAGGGCTTGCCGAGGAAGTGGCTGACGCCGATCTCTTTCGCGTAGTTCTGGTGCTTGTCGGCGGTGCGCGAGGTGATCATGATGATCGGCACCTGGGAGAGGCGCTTATCCGCCCGCACGTTGCGCGTGAGATCGAACCCGTCCATGCGCGGCATCTCGATGTCGACCAGCATTACGTCCGGGATGAGCTCCTGGAGTTTCTGCATCGCCTCGACGCCGTCGCGCGCGGTGACCACGAGATAGCCCTGGCGCTCGAGCAGCCTTCCGGTGACTTTGCGCACGGTGAGCGAATCGTCGACCACCATGATGGTGGGCTGCAACGCGGCGATCTGGGGCTTGGGCGCCTCGTGCACGACCGCCGCCGCGGGGAGCTCCTTCAGCGCGAGCTGCACCGGATTGAGGATGAGCACGATCTCGCCGGTGCCGAGCACCGTGGCGCCGGTGATGCCGGCGATCCTCTGCAGCTGCGGACCGATCGACTTCACCACGATTTCCTGGTTGCTGCCCAGCATCTCGTCCACGTGCAGCGAGATCGCGTTGGTGCCGCTTCGCAGGAACAGCGTCGGCGAGAAGCGTTGCTGCTCGCCGACCGCGTCGGATATTCCCAGCAGGTGCGGCAGGTAATGGAAAGGATAGCGCCGGTCCTGCCACTGGGTCTGCCGCGACGAATAAGCCGCGACCAGCTGTTCCTGCCTCATCTGCAGCACCTGCTCGACCATCACCGCGGGAATCGCGTAGGTCCGGTTGCCGGCCCGCACCAGCACCGCCTGCGTCACCGCGAGCGTGAGAGGGAGGTAGATGGTGAATCGGGTCCCCTTGCCGCGCGTGAAATGCAGCTCCACGCGCCCGCCGAGCGCGGCGACTTCGCTCTTCACCACGTCCATGCCGACGCCGCGCCCGGCGACCTGGGTCACCTTGGTGGCGGTGGAGAAGCCCGCGTGGAAAATGAAGTCGGCGATCTCCGCCTCCGACACCATCGTCGCGCGCGGCTCGATGAGGCCTTTCTCGATGGCTTTCTCGCGGATCCGGTCGATGTCCAGGCCCGCGCCGTCGTCTGCGAGCGTGAGCCGCACTTCGTTGCCTTCCTGCGTGAGCTCCAGGCGAATCTCGCCGATCTCGGGCTTGCCGGCGGCGCGACGCTGCTCCGGCGTCTCGATGCCGTGCGTCACGGCGTTGCGCAACAGGTGCTCCAACGGCGCGGTCATGCGCTCGAGCACCGAGCGATCGAGCTCGACCTGGGTGCCTTTGATGTCCAGGTTGGCGCGCTTGCCGACTTCCTTGCCCGTCTGGCGCAGGATGCGGTAGAGGCGTTCCGAGAGGCTGCCGAACGGCACCATGCGCACGCGCATCAGGCCTTGCTGCAGGTCGCGGTTCAGCCGCGCCTGCGCGAGCAGCGCCTTCTCGGTCTCCTCCACCGTGTTGACGAGGTTCGCGTGGACCGTCGAAACGTCGCTGACGCTCTCCGCCATCAGCCGCGTCACCTCCTGGAACCGGGTGAAGCGGTCGAACTCGAGCGGGTCGAATTCTTTCTTGGCTTCCCTGGCGAGCTCCAGCCGCGACTGCATCTGCGACTCGGCCTGGATCTCGATCTCGCGCAGCTGGGCGCGCAGGCGGGCGACGTTATCGGTGAGCTCCTGCATGGCGGACTTGAGCGCGCGCATCTCGCCCTCGATCCGGCTGCGCGCGATGGCGACTTCGCCGGCCTCGTTGACCAGCCGGTCGACGACGTCCGCGCGCACGCGCAGGAGCGCCTTCGGCTGGAGTTCGCGCTCTCCCGGGGTCACCGCCGCGGGCGCGGGTTCCGCAGCCGCAGCAGCGGCCGCCGCCTCGGGCTTCGCCGCCGGCGCTTGCGGGGCGGCGGTAAGCCTCAGGGGCTGGGTCGCTGCGGGTTTTTCCTCAGGTGCGCGCGGCTTTTGCAGCTGCTCGAACAGCACGCCCATGCGGTCCCACGACGTCTCCAGCTCTTCGAACAGAGTGGCGGGCAGAATCTTGACCGCCATCGCGTTCTCGACGCGCGTTTCCATGCGGTGGGTAAGCTCCCCCATCGCCATCGCGCCGGCCATGCGCGAGCTGCCTTTCAAGGTGTGGAGCACCCGCTGGAGCGCCTGGCCGAGCTGGGAATTGTCCGGATGATCGCGCCAGTCGCGCAGTGCGGTGCCCACCGACGGGACCAGCTCGTGCGCCTCGTCGAGGAAAATCTGCAGCAGTTCCGGATCGAGGTCGTCGTCGAGCCGCCGCAGGCGCCGCTCGGCCAGAGTCTCCTCGACCTCGAACTCCTCCGAAGGAAGCTCGGGGAACTCCAGCTCGAGCGCGGCGGGCTGCGGGGCAGCGGCCGGTTCGGCTCCGCCGGCAGCCGGGAGGGAAGCGTGCATCGGATCCGCCTCCTCCTCCAGCACCAATTCCTGCGGCGCGGGCGCCTGCGCCCCGATGTGCTCGAGCCGCGCAACCAATCGCGGGACCGCATCGGGCACGCGCAATTCGATCACTTTCGAAACCATCGCCTCGATCGTGTCGATCGCTTCTCCGACCAGCGACTGTTCCTCTTCGGAAAGCTCGCTGGTTGCGAGTTTTTGCAGCGCCTTCTCGAACGCGTACCCGAGATCGGAGAGGGCCGCGATCTTCACGGTTCCCGAAGTGCCGGCGAGCGTGTGCACCGCGCGCATGAGGGTGTCGGTGACCACGCCGTGCTGGCGCAAGGTTTCGTGCTCTTCCCTGATCGCGGCGGCGTGCGAACGCGCTTCGCCGCTGAAAATAGTGAATAGGGTGGTCGAGATCCGGTGCGCGCCGAGCTGGACGGATTCCTCCGGCTCGGCCGGCGCCTGGACGGGGATTTCGGCGACCGGCGGGGACTCGGCTCTCCCCTGCGCTGCAGGCTCGGCCGCCAAGGCGATGGGCGCTTCGGCCGCCACCGGCTGCGCCGCGAGCGCCTCGGCCCGAGTTTCGTCCCGGCGCACGCGCTCCGCGGCCGCAACGAGCGCGTTCTCGTCGCCCGATGCCCCGCCCGCTTTGAGGCGCTTCACGTTGTCGGAGAAGTATTCGTGGGCGAGGGCGATCAGCTGAAGCAGCTCGGGGGTCGCGGCGCGCTCCTCTTGCAGCCAGAGATTCATGGTCTGCTCCACGGCCCAGGCGGCCTCCCCCAGGCGCGTGAGGCCCACCATGCGTCCGCTGCCTTTCAAGGTGTGGAACCCGCGGCGGATCGTGGTGAGCGCGTCCTTGTTGGCGTGCTGCTCGCGCACCGTATCCAGGCACTCGCGTATCGTCGCCAGCACCTCGTCGGACTCCTCGAGGTACACGCCGAGAAGCTCCGCGTCGATGGTCTCGGCGCTCGCGTCGATGAGCTTGGCGGCCTCGGGAGACGGCGCGTGCGCGGCGGCCGCGGGCGTGATTCTCTCGATCGCTTGCTTGAGGAAAGACGTCAGCGGCATGGTGCTTGTCTTGCTCAAGGCTTTGAGCGCCTCCCCGGCCGAGGACTCGAGCTTCTGGTCGGCAACGAGCCCGGCGTCCTTCTGCAGGGCCGCGAGGTTCTTTTGGAGCTCGGCCCGAAGCGCCCCGTCCTTGGGCTTCTTCTTCCATTCCTCGTAGAGGCTCGCCGTCTCGCGTTGCTGCTCGGCGATCTGCGCCTCGACCGTGGCGCCAGGCGGCTCGAGGCCGGCTCCCTTTTCCGCCACCCTTGCCGCCGCGATCGGCTGCATCGCGGCGTCGAAATCGGCCTTGCCGTGCGCCAGACCCTCGATATAGAAGCCCAGACCCGAGAGCGTCTGGGCGATGCGCTCGAAGTCCCGGGAGCTTGCCCTGTAGTCTGCGCCGGAGAAGCGGCGGATCTCGTCCCCGGCGGCAGCGAGGGTGTCGCGCGCGCGGCTCTCGCCCAGCATCTCGAGCGCCCCGAGCAGCTGGCGCACCGGCTTGTCGAGGGCGGCGAGCTCGTCGCGTTTCGCCGTGTCGCGGAAGAAGGCGTCCAGCACCTGCTCGACCGAGCGCAGGTTGGCCTGCATCTCCGAAACCACCTGGCTCATGAGCAGCCGCTCCTGCGCCTTGCGCGACATCTCGTCGAGCAAGGGAATCTCGGGCGCGGTGCGCCGCAGCTTGCCGAGCACGCAATCTTTCAGGCGCGAGCACAGGAGCTGCGCCTGCTGCGCGAATTCGCCCGAGAGCGTCGCGAAACCGGCGAGCGCATTTTCAAGCAGCAGGAGCGCCGTTGCGCCTTCGAGTGCGACCGCCTCGCTCATCCTTTCGCGGTTCGAGCTGAGCCAGGCGGCGAGCCCGGCGACTTCGCCGGCGAGCGCCGCGAGGTCGGCGTTGCCGAGTTGTCCCGCGCTGTCCTTGAGCGCGCTGGCGCTGTCGCGGAATGCGAGCAAGGACGGCGGATTGCCCGAGGCGAACTTGTTCCAGGCGTCCTTGGCGTGGGTCAGGTGCTCGCGCGCGGACTTCAGCGCCGGCAACTCCGCGGCCGCGGCGCCGTCGCTATCGGCCGTGGGGATCGTCTGGCTCAGATGGTAGGCTTCCTGCACTTCGCGCACGCGCTCGCTCGCCGGTCTTGCGCGCGCCACGTAGTAGAGGACTTCGCGCATCAGCCGCTCGGCGACGCTCGGCGTGCCTTCGACCGTGCGCTTGATCTGCTGCTCGATGCGGTTGCACAGCTGCTTGGCGTCCAGGTCCTGGGGCAGCGCCTTGTGCGCGAGCGCGTCGAAGAAGGCGAGCGACGCCCACCAGAAAGCGCGCTGCGAAGTCGGGCCCTGCGGGGCTTCGATCGCCTCGATCGCGGCGCGCATGTCTTCGGCTCCGCTCGCGTCGTTCTTCAGCCACTTGAGCAGACCGCGCTGGTAGCGGGTGCGCTGCTCTCGCAGGTGTTTGTCCGCTTCACCCGGCTTCAATGCAATCTGGATCTTGTCGCGCTTGGACGGGCGGAAAGAAAGATTCGGAAAGTACAGGTCGGTGGGATCGGCCTGTCCTCCCCGCGCCGAGACCAGGTCGCGATACAGGGGATAGAGTCTGAGCGGCTGATTGGGGTTGCCCGCCATCAGCTGGTCGAGGTAGGCGAGGATGCCGTCAAACGCGCGCTCGGCGAGCACGAAGATCTCGGCCTTCCTGAGCGAGGCTTCCTTCTCGATGCCGGTGAGCAGGCTCTCGAGCTCCTCCGAAAGGCGCGTGACTCCATCCAGCCCGACGATGGAAAGCGCCCCGTGCGCCTGGTGCAGGTGAGACTGGCTCGATTTGAGCTGCGCCGGATCAGCGCTGTTTGCGGCGAACGCGCGCAGCGCCTCCTGGGCCCGATGAATGGCGTGGTCGATCTCGCCTTTGACCCAGGAGAGCGGCCCGACGTCGAATTCGGCGCGCGCAGTCATTGCTGCAGACCCGGTTCTTCCGCTCTACGCGATCTTGAAGCCAGACACCGAGCCTTTCAGCTCCTTGGCCAGTTCGGCGAGCTGGCCGATCGACACTGCGGTGCGCTTGGTGCCCTCGGTGGTCTGCTGCGTGATGTTGAGGATGTCCTGCATGCTCGTCGCCACCTCGCTCGCGGAGGTCGCCTGTTGCTGAGTTGTCGTCGTTATGCCCTCGATCAATTGCGCCAAGCGCTGCGACACCGTTCCGATCTCCGCGAGCGCCTGGCCCGCGGCGTCCGACAGCCGCGCCCCTTCGACCACGCCCTGGGTGCTTTTCTCCATGGCGGTGACCGCGTCCTGCGTGTCCGTCTGAATGGTCTTCACGATCGCGCCGATTTGCTTGGTCGCCTCGGCCGAGCGCTCCGCGAGCCGCTGGACTTCTTCCGCGACCACCGTGAAGCCGCGTCCGGCCTCGCCCGCCGAAGCCGCCTGGATCGCGGCGTTCAGGGCGAGGACGTTCGTCTGCTCGGTAATATCCGAGATCAGCTCCACGATCTCGCCGATCTCCTGCGAGGATTCGCCCAGGCGCTTGATGCGCTTGGAGGTCTCCTGGATCTGCTCTCGGATCTCGTTCATGCCCGAGATCGAGTTCTGCACCGCCTGGGTGCCCTTCTGCGCGGCGGCAACCGATTGCCGCGCCACGTTCGCCGACTGAGAGGCGCTCGTCGACATGTCGGTCATCGCCTTCGCCATGTTGAGCACCGAGGCGCTGGTCTGGCGAATCTCGACGGACTGCTTCTCGGCGGCGGCGAGCAGCTGCGCGGATGTCTTCTGCGCCGACTCGGTGGCGGTCGTCACCTGCGCGGCGGCGGCGTTGATCCGGCCGATGAGGCCTCTCAGCTCGTCGATGGTGAAGTTGACCGAGTCGGCGATGGCGCCGGTGATCTCCTCGGTCACCGTCGCCTTGACGGTGAGATCGCCTTCGGCGAGGTTCCCCATCTCGTTCATCAGGCGCAGAATCGCGTCCTGGTTGGATCGGTTGGTGCGTTCGATGTCGCCGCGCTGTCGCTCGGCCTCCTCGGCGCGCCGGCTGGTGTCGCCGAGGTACACCATGACGAGGAGCGCGATGTTGCCGATCGCCAGCAGGATCAGCACGGCAAGCACGATGAAGTTGGTGGTGCGCCCGCCGAGTTCCGTTTCATAAGCCTCGGCGAGCTTTTGCGAGGCGGCGAGCAGCGGCTCGGAGTCGTCCACCACTTTGCGGCCGGCCTGCTTGGCGTTCACCAGGGCCTGGAGGTTGCCGAGAATCGAGGCGACCGCCGCTTGGAACTCCTGGTAGGCCTTCTCCAGTTCGGTGAGCTTTGCCAGCTGCTCCGGGTCCTTCGCCCCCGCGATGCGCAGCACGTCGCTGCCCTTGATCAGGCCCTGCACCAGCTCCCTGAAGCTGGTGGTGTCCTTGCCCATGAGGAACGCCACTTCCGGGTCGATCACGTCGGCGCCGAGCATGGCGTTCGCGTTTTTCGCAAGGCGCTGCGTCAGCATGACCAGCTGCCCGGAGAGCGAGACTTCGCGCGCCGGCGCCTGGGACTGCAGTTTGAGCGCCTGGATCTGCTCGGCGAGGTCGAGCAGCACCGGGTTGTTGCTGTTGATCTGGCGCACCGAGGTGCCGAGGCCGATCAGGTTCTTGCTTTGCGCGAGCACGAGCTGCGCGCTTCGGTCCGTCTTGTCCCATTCCTTGGTCAGCGCGTCGAGATACGGCTTCACGGTGTCGGAGCTCGGCGGCAGGGAAACGTCACCCGCTTGCCCGCCCAGGGTGAGCAGCTTGAGCGCGGCGATGAATTCGTCCCGCGATTGCTGCAGCTGCTTGAACGCCTCGGGGCTCCCGATGAGGCCGGTCTGCGCCGCCTTGGCGATGCGCTGGCTCAGCATGCGCATTTGCGCGGCGGTCGAAACGTAGACCGTTCCGTAGGTCGCCTCGCGGTTGTCGATGAACACGACGACCGCGGACGCGACAAAGAGAACCGCAAAGGTCGCGCCGAGGACGGTGTATTGCCGGCCGACGCGGACCGTGCCCAGGCCGAGCATCCGCCGCTTCGGCCCTTCCGCGACGGTCGTCGGTCCGGGCGCACCCCGAACCGCCGGCTTGACGGGCACCGCCGCGGGCCTGGGCGCGGCTTTGGGCAGCGGTTTTGGCGCCTGCGGCGCGGGCGCTATGCTCCTTTTGCTTTCCGTCTTGGTCGGCAGTCTGAGAAATGCCATAAATCTCTCCTTGAGCTCGCGTTAGGTTCGATGCGCGCTAGGCGCCCACATGCAGAAAATCGTCGTGCGAGACGAGTGCGCCGATGTTCAGCTCGTGCCACAGGCGTCGATCCTCGTCGCGGTAGGCGGCACCAAGCCAGGGTCGCTCGCCCTCCGCTTCCGCGGGCTGCATCGCCTGCACGTTCTTCAACCCGAGCATGCGACCGATCACGAGGCCGCTGAACGAGTTGAAGCGCTCGGCGATCAGCAACAGCCGGCAATCGGGAGTGCGCACCGTGGGCTCCCCTCCCGTGAAGGCGGCGAAATCCACTACGCTCGCGAGCACTCCTCGGATGTTCGCCAGGCCCAGATACCAGGACTTGGTGAGCGGCACCCCGGAGATCTCCGGCAGCGGCAGCATCTCCCCCGCGTCGTCGAGCCTGAGCAGCCAGTGGCGGCTGCCCGCCTGCACGCCCAGCCGCGAAGTGGGCTCGGTTTCGGCCTGGGCCTCGCGCAACCTCTGCGCGAGGCCGTGCTGGAATTCACGCAGGCTGATCTGTTTCGCCACGGCTTGAGGCGCCTATTTTATTGCCGCGATTTTCGCCACCAGGTCCTTGGCGTCGATCGGCTTCATCAGGTAATCCTTTGCGCCCTGGCGCATGCCCCAAACTTTATCGGTCTCCTGGTTCTTGCTCGTGACGACAATCACCGGTATGTGCTTGGTCGCCTCGTCGCGCGTGATGGCGCGCGTCGCTTGGAAGCCGTTCGTGCCGGGCATCACCACGTCCATCAGGATCAGGTCGGGTTTCTCCGACTTCGATTTCGCGATCGCCTCCTCCCCGCTTTCGGCGGTGACGCATTGGTAGCCGTGCTTGGACAGCGTCTCCATGAAGAACTGCCGATCGGTCGGTGAATCATCCACGATCAGGATCTTCTTTACCGGCATGGGAAATCTCCTCAGGTGCGAACGGGCGCACGCGCGCCTATGGTTTTCAAAAGGCTGTCCTTCGTAAAGGGCTTGGTGAGATATTCGTCCGAGCCCACCATTCGGCCGCGCGCCCGGTCGAACAGGCCGTCCTTCGAAGACAGCATGACCACGGGTGTCGTGGCGAAGCGCGTGTTTTTCTTGATCAGCGCGCAGGTCTGATAGCCGTCCAGACGCGGCATCATGATGTCCACGAAGATGATGTCGGGCTGGTGATCGGTGATCTTGGAGAGCGCGTCGAAGCCGTCCTCTGCGAGGATCACCTTGCAGCCTGCCTGGACCAGGAAAATCTCCGCGCTGCGTCGGATCGTGTTCGAGTCGTCGATCACCATCACTTTGACCCCGGCAAGATTCGCGGCTTCGCCCACGCTTTCCACCCCCGTAGATTGCTCTGTCTTTGATTCCGACAGAGCCGTCGGACCGTTCTCAAGCGGCGCGGCGGCTCAAGCCCGCGCGCTTTCTCACATTATACAACCAAAGCCAGTCAAAACAAAGCCTTGTACGGCTTATTTCAGAATCGCTGTTAAATATGCACGGCCGACCCTGCCTCGGGTTTAGCTGCAATCCCATCGATGCGGCAACAGGCATGCCTGAATTAAAGCTCGACCATTTCGAAATCCTCTTTCCGGGCGCCGCACTCGGGGCACGTCCAGTTCATGGGGATATCTTTCCAGCGCGTTCCGGGTGGTATTCCCTCCTCCGGCAGGCCCGCAGCTTCGTCGAAGATG
>DASPXL010000169.1:0-3069 GCA_035637375.1 Burkholderiales bacterium | reverse complement strand
GTGTTCACGTTCCAGACCGCGGTGCTCGAGTCGATGGAAACCGCGCCGCTGGTGGTGAACGGCGTCATGTTCCTCACCACCTCGTTCAACCACGTCTATGCCGTCGATGCGGCCACCGGTAAGGAATTCTGGCACTACAAGCACAAGATGGGGCCGATCACGACCTTCTGCTGCGGGCCGAACAACCGCGGCGTGGCGGCGTACGAAGGCATGCTCTACATGGGCACGCTCGACGCCAAGCTCGTGGCGCTCGACGCCAAGACCGGCAGGGTCGCGTGGGAGACGCAGATCGCCGATCCGGAGAAGGGCTACTCCGAAACCATGGCGCCGACGGTGGTGGAGGGCAAGGTGCTGATCGGCACCAACGGCGGCGAGTACGGCATCCGCGGCTTTCTCAAGGCCTTCGACGCCAAGACCGGCAAGCTCGTGTGGACGTTCTATACGATCCCCGAAAAGGGGCACGAGGGCGTGTGGGCCGAGAACGACGCCACCGGCCGCAACATGAAGCGGGACATCGCGGCGGAGAAGAAGCAGCTCGCGGGCAAGGGCGGCGGCTTCTACCAGACGCTCGGCGGCGGCGTGTGGATGACCCCGGCGGTCGACCGCAAGACCAAGACCGTGTTCTTCGTCGCGGGCAATCCCTCGCCCGACCTGTACGGCGCCGAGCGCCCGGGCGACAACCTGTACACCGACTCGCTGGTCGCGATCGATCTGGGCACCGGCAAATACAAGTGGCACTTCCAGTACATCGCGCACGACGTGTGGGACCTCGACGCGGTCAGCCCGCCGATCCTGACGCAGGCGAAGGACAAGAGCGGAAAGATGGTCGACGTCGTGATCCACGGCGGCAAGACCGGTCACGTCTACGTGCACGAACGCGCGACCGGCAGGCTGATCCGCTACTCGGAGGCGATGATCCCGCAGGAAAACATGTGGGTGCTGCCGACCGCGAAGGGCGCGCGCATGCTCCCGGGCGCGAACGGCGGGGTCGAATGGTCGCCGATGGCGTTCAACCCGACGACGCGCCTCGCCTATGCGCTCAACCTGCACCAGCCCATGACCTATCACGTCGAGGCCGCGAACTATCCGGGCGGCAGCAAGCTGTGGCTCGGCGGCGCATTCAAGACCATAGCGAGCGACAAGCAATGGGGTCGCCTCGCGGCGGTCGACATCGACACCGGCAAGGTCGCGTGGAAGTACGACACCGAGCAGCCGCTCATCGGCGGCGCGCTCGCCACCTCCGGCGGACTCGTGTTCTTCGGCGAAGGCAACGGCCTGTTCAAGGCCCTCGACGCCAAGAGCGGAAAGCTGCTGTGGCAATACCAGGCCGGGGCCGGAGTCAACGCGCCCCCGGTGTCCTACACGGTGAAGGGCAAGCAGTACGTCGCCGTCGCGGCGGGCGGCAACACCCAGATCGATTTCAAGCGCGGCAACAGCGTAGTCGTATTCGCCCTGCCCTGATCCCTTCGGCCCTTGGAGGCCGCCCGAGGGCGGCCTTTTGTTTTTCTGCGATCCTGTCGATGAAACGAGCTCTCGTCCTGGGATTTCTCTTCGCCTTTCTGCCGGCGGCGCATGCGGATCCTGAAGCGGGCAAGCGCAAAGGCGAGGTTTGTGCCGCCTGTCACGGCGCCGACGGCAACTCCGCAACCGGCGAGTTTCCCGTCCTCGCCGGCCAGACCGCCCGTTATCTCTATCTGCAGCTCAAGGATTTCAAGGAAGGCCGGCGCAAGGAGCCGTCGATGGAGCCGATGGTGGAGAAGCTTTCGCGCGAGGACATGCTCGATCTCGCCGAATACTTCGCCGCCCGCAAGCCCAAGCCCGTCGCGTTCAAGGCGGACGCCGCGCGCGTCGCCCGCGGCAAGAAAAAGGCCGAAGAGGTCCTGTGCACCATGTGCCACCTGGGAGGGCTCTCCGGACAGAACGAGATCCCGCGCGTCGCGGGCCAGCATCCCGAGTACGTCATCAAGCAGCTCAAGGCTTTCAAGGCGCGCACGCGCACCAACGACGCGGGCAGCATGACCAGCGTCGCCCAAACGATCACCGAGCAGGACATCGAGGATCTGGCGCACTATATCTCGAGCCTCGACTAGAAATCCGCTGCGGAAAGGGACATGGGATCTCGCCGGCGCCTCGCTCATTGACAAGATCCAGCGCGCGCAGGCAAAGTCACGACCTTGGCGGCGCATTACTTTCCGTTCAGGAGGACGACATGGTTGAAAAGCAATCTGTGATTCTGACGGCGATTGCGGGCGCGGGCGCCCTTGTGCTTCAAGCGGCGCCCGGTTCCCTGCGAGCGCAAACCGAACCGCCGGCGTTGAGCGGGAAGGTCGGCTCCGCCGAGGAAGGCGCGATGGAGGGCGTGCTCGTCAGCGCGAAGAAGACGGGCTCGACGATCACGATCACCGTCGTGAGCGACAAGGACGGGCGCTACAGCTTCCCGGCCGCGAAGCTCGAGCCCGGGCGCTATGCCGTTCGCATCCGCGCGGTCGGCTACGATATCGACGGCCCCGGCGCGGTGGAGGTCGCCGCGCGGAAGACCGCCACGCTCGAGCTCAAGCTCAAGAAGACGTCCGACCTCGCCGCGCAGCTTTCCAACGGCGAATGGATGGCGAGCGTTCCGGGCACCGATCAACAAAAAGGCCTGCTCCTCAACTGCGTCGGCTGCCACACGCTCGAGCGCGTCGTGCGCTCGACGTACGACGCCGACATCTTCATGAATGTCATCCTGCCGCGCATGCAGGGCTACGTGAACCAGAGCATCCCGCAGCATCCGCAGCCGCGCCGCGCCGAGCGGCTGATGGAGGAGCGCGGCGACCAGCGCGTGCAGGTGTACCGCACCACCGCCGAGTATCTCGCCACGATCAACCGCGGCCCCGCGCAGAAATGGAGCTACGAGCTCAAGACGCACTCGCGTCCCTCGGGCCGCGCGACGCGCGTCGTCTACACCGAATACGACCTGCCGCGCGAGACGATCTCGCCGCATGACGTCATCGTCGATTCCGAGGGCATCGCCTGGTATTCGAGCTTCGGCGAGCAGAACCTCGGCCGGCTCGATCCGAAGACCGGCAA
>DASPXL010000168.1:0-2596 GCA_035637375.1 Burkholderiales bacterium | reverse complement strand
ATCGCGCGGTTGTCGAGAATGGTGATGCGCTTTCCGGCGTAACTCTCGCGCTTGTCCTTGCCCGGGTCCGCGGTATTGCGGCCGCTGAAACCGATCGCGCTGTGCGTCCCGTCGCAGAACGGCTTGTTCTTCGAGGCCCCGCACCGGCACAGCGCGACCCCGCGCACCGTCGCGCAGGCCTCGCCCGAAGCGCGGCGCAGGCTCGGCACCGGCGCGGCCTGCATGTCGTGCATCAAGTAGTAGGGGCCGTTCGGGGTGAAGGCGATCTTCGGTTTGGAGTCCACGACGGCCATGTTACGCCAGCTTGGGCGACCGCGAAGGCGTAAGAGTCGAAGCAACTCGCCGCCGACTTCGTTGCCCGGTTCAGTGCACGACGTGCCGGTGCTGGCCGCGCCGGTCGCTCCCGTCCGCGCGGCGTTCGACGCCGCTGTACGGCGCTTGAAGCTGCTTGCGGCGATCCACTCCGATGTAGAGCTTGCGGCGCTCTATCCCGCTGTAGAGCGCTTGAGGCAGGGCGCGAGCTTGCAGGATATCGAGCGGCGCCACGGCCGGCTCGCGGACGAAGCGCGCGCCGGAAACAACGTAACCGGTGACCTCTCCGCCGGCGCCCGTGGTGAACCTGAGGCGTTCCCCGAAAGCGAGCGTCGCGAAGGCGCTGCTCCGGCGCATGATGAACGTGTGCGATTCGGGCGTGCGCTCGAGAATCACGCGCGCGGCGTAGGGGTTCGGAGCGCCCGGCGCGACGAGCGCCAGCTGGCCATCGAGCGCGGCCACGAACATCGTCATGTGCCTGTTCTCCGAGCGATAGAGGCCGCAGTAGCGCTCCGCGTCTTCTGCGAGCGCGGGCGCGGCGCGCGCCCTCGCTCTGGCGACGATAGGCGTCAACAGCTGGAGCGCATAGTCGCAATAGCTTGCCGGATTGCCGTCATCGGCGTTCGTCAGCACCGCGACGCCGAGCTTCAGCGCCGGGACGAACTCCACCATCGCCGCAAAGCCGGGCGTGGTGCCCGGATGTCCGACGCGCACCCGTCCATCGACGCGGCGAACCCGCATGCCGAGTCCCCAGGCGGTCTGCCAGTCATCGAGAAGCCACTGCGGGCGATGCATCTCGCGCAGGCTTTTGGCGCCGAGCACGGACCCGCCGCTTCCCATATGAAAAGCGAGATAGCGGCCCAGATCCTCGATCGTCGAGGCCATGCCCCCCGCGGGGCTGACCGCGCCGTGGTCGGCCCGCTGCGCCGGCACGTGCAGCCCGCCGGGCGCCGGCCGCGAGTAACCGGTCGCGAGCCGCGCTTCATCGCGATGCGGCATCGCTTGGGTGTTCGCCATCCCCAGCGGACCGAGGATGCGTCGCTCGAGGTATCGCGCCCACGGCTCGCCGCCCGCCGCGGCGATCACTTCGCCGAGCAACGCGTAGCCGACGTTGGAGTACTTCCACTCGGTGCCCGACGGATACGTGGCGCTGAAATGATCGGGAATCTGCGCCGGAAAGCTGGGCTCGCTCCACCACGTGCCGGGCAGCTCGCGCTGCAGACCCGAGCTGTGCGTGAGCAATTCGCGGATCGTGACATCGAGCACGCCGAGGTTGCGGGCTCCGATCGCGGTGGTCGTCACGTGGTCGCGAACCCGATCGTCGAGCCTGAGCTTTCCGGCCTCGTGCAATTGCAGGATCGCGAGCGCGGTAAAAGTCTTGGTGATGGAGCCGATGCGGTAGAGCGTTTGCGGCGTCGCCGCCGTTTTCGCGCCCACGTCGGCGTAGCCGAAGGCCTTTGTCCAGACGGGCTGATCCCCGTGCACGACCGTGAGCGCCACGCTGGGGATGTGCTGTTGCAGGGCCGAATACGTGGCCCACGCGTCGAGGAGGGGAAGCGCCTGCGCGATACCGCTTGTCATGGCTCCGGACTTTGTCGAGGCGTACTGATTCGATCATGCAGTCGCCGGAATCGGCAGTCAAGCGGGCGTAAGCCCGTCGGAAAAACCAGGAAGTTATACTAGGGGAGGACGTTTCTTGGTATAACCGGCTCGTCTCCCCATGAAAATTCCCGCCGTTTTCTTTTCCCTGCTTTTTTCCCTCGCCGCCTCCGCCCAGCCCTTTCCCGCGAAACCGGTGCGCATGGTCGTGCCCTTCCCGCCCGGCGGCGGCGCCGACGCGCTCGCGCGCCTGATGGCGCCGGAGCTCGCCGGGATGTGGAAGCAGCAGGTGATCGTGGAGAACAAGCCCGGCGCGAGCGGCCATATCGGCGCGGACCACGTGGCGCAGTCGCCCGCGGACGGGTATACGCTCCTTATGAGCTCGACCGCGTCGCTCACCGAAAGGAACGTCTCGCAGTTCGCCCCGGTGACCCTCGTCTCCGCCTCGCCCTACGTCGTCACCGCCAACCCGCAAGTCCAGGCGTCGAACGTCCGCGAGCTGATCGCGCTCGCGCGCGCGAACCCCGGCAAGCTCAGCTTCGGGTCTTCGGGCACCGGTGCAGCCTCGCACCTCTCCGCCGAGCTCTTCAAATCCATGGCCAAGGTGGACCTGCTGCACGTGCCCTACAAGGGCACCGGCCAGGCGGTCACTGATTTGCTCGCGGGCCAAGTCGACCTGCTCTTC
>DASPXL010000167.1:0-3839 GCA_035637375.1 Burkholderiales bacterium | reverse complement strand
GAGTGGATCGAGCCCATTCTTGGGACCCGCCTTGCTTCGGCGCTCGCCGAGATCAAGAGCCTGTTCGATCCGAAGGGGCTGATGAACCCCGGCAAGATCGTCCGGCCGTCCAGGCAGGATGACCGCTCGCTCTTCCGGTTCAAACCCGGTTACGCTCCCCAAAAGCTCGATACTGCGCTCGACTGGAGCGAGTGGAGCGTGCCGGGCGCGGCGAGCCGGGGCTTTGCCGCCGCGGTGGAGATGTGCAACAACAACGGCCACTGCCGCAAGTTCGACGCGGGCACCATGTGCCCGTCGTTCCGCGCGACCGGCGACGAGCGACACCTGACGCGCGGCCGCGCCAACACGCTGCGCCTTGCCCTCTCCGGCCAGCTCGGCCCGGAGGCGTTCACTTCGGAGGAGATGCACGCGACGCTAGCCCTGTGCGTCTCCTGCAAGGGCTGCAGGCGCGAATGCCCGACCGGCGTGGACATGGCGAAGATGAAGATCGAATTTCTGCATCATTATCACCGGCGCCATGGCTATTCGATGAAGGACAGGCTGGTTGCTTATCTGCCGCACTACGCGCCCTGGGCGGCGCGCTTCGCGCCGCTCGCGAATGCGATTCAGGGAGCGGGCAAGCGCCGGCTCGGCTTCGCGCGCGAGCGCTCGCTGCCGAGGTGGCGGCGCGACGCATTCCTGAGCTCGCTGCGCAAATGGAGCAGCGCGGGCAAAGCCGGCGAAGTCGTTCTGCTCGTCGATACCTTCAACGACTATTTCGAGCCGGAGAACGCGCAAGCGGCCCTCGCCGTGCTCGACCGGGCGGGCTACGGCGTCCACGTCGCCCGTGCGCACGACGCCGATACGCGGCCATTGTGCTGCGGGCGCACCTTTCTCGCCGTGGGAATGGTCGACGAGGCGAGGGTCGAGGCGCGGCGCGTGATCGCCGCGCTGAAGCCTTATGTCGCGCGCGGCATTCCCGTCATCGGGCTCGAGCCTTCGTGCCTGCTGACTCTGCGCGACGAGTTCAAGGCCATTCTTCCGGGCCGCGAGACCGAAGCTCTATCGGCGCAAGCGCTGCTCTTCGAGGAATTTCTCGCGCGGGAGCGGGAGGCGGGGCGCCTTGCGCTCGAGCTCAAGCCGCTTCCCGGGAAACGCGCGCTCGTGCACGGCCACTGCCACCAGAAAGCGTTCGGAGCGATGCCGGCGGTGCACCAGGTCCTCGCGCTCGTGCCCGAGCTGAAAGTCGAAGCGATCGAGTCCTCCTGCTGCGGGATGGCGGGAAGCTTCGGCTACGAGGCGTCGCACTATGAGGTCTCGATGAAGATGGCCGAGCTTGCGCTCCTTCCCAGGGTGCGCTCGGCGGGCGCTGACGCGATCATCGTCGCCGACGGCACCAGCTGCCGCCACCAGATCGCCGACGGCACGACCAGGCAGGCGGTGCACGTGGCGCAAGTGCTGGCCCGCGCCCTTGCCTAGCGCCCGCGCCGGATGATCCTCGAAGGCGCCGCGGCGGCGCTCGCCCTGGCGCCGATCGCTTTCGCCGGCGGGTTTATCCAGGGACTGACCGGATTCGGCTCGGCGCTCGTCACGATTCCGCTCGCCACGTTCTTCGTTCCGCTGCCGTTCGCGTTGGCGGTGTTCGCGGTCGTCGATTTCGTCAACGGGCTTCGGCTGGGCCTGGAAAATCCGCGCAACGCGGTCCTCGCGGAAGTGGCGAGGATGGTGCCACTCATGATCGTCGGGGTCACCACCGGCGCCACGCTGCTCGTGAACCTGCCGCGTGGCGCGTCGCTGATTGCGCTCGGTGCCTTCGTCCTCGCCTATGCGCTCTACAGTCTTTCGCGGCGCGGCAGGCTCGCCGTCGTCAGCCGGCACTGGGCGTTCCTCGCCGGGTTCTGCGGCGGGCTCTCGGGGACGCTCTTCGGCGCGGGCGGGCCGCCGTATGCCATCTATCTGTCGCACCGCCCGTTGAGCAAGGAGCAGTTCCGCGCGACACTCACCCTGAACACGATCTTCAGTCTCGGAGCGCGCCTGGTCGCATTTGCCGTGACGGGGCTGCTCATGCAGGACGGCGTGTGGGTCACCGCCGCCGCGGCGATCCCGGCCGGGCTTTTGGCGATTTACCTCGCGTCGCGGATTTTCCGCGTGATCTCGCGCGAGATGGTGATGCGCGCGGTGGGTATCCTGCTGCTCGCGAGCGGCGCCTCGCTGATCGCGCGCGGGCTCGGTTAAGCGGGTCAGGCGCGGATGTCGGGGTCGAGCTGCCGCTCGATCCAGGCGATCTGGTCCTTGAGGAGAAGCTTGCGGCGTTTCATGCGGGTGAGGGCCAGCTGGTCGTGAGAGGGGTCGTCGCCGAGTCTATGGATGGCGGCGTCCAGGTCCCGGTGCTCGAGCTGCAGCTCGTGCAGCCGCTGCCTCATCTGCGCCTGCATCTGTTCATTCCCCGCTTCGACCATGGCACGCTTTCATTTTAGACCTTCTGAGGCCGACGCCAAGCCCAGGCGAGCATGCCGATGCCGATCAGGATCATGGGCGCCGACAGCCACTGGCCCATGGACAGGTCGAGCGCAAGAAGCCCAAGAAAATCATCGGGCTCGCGAAAGTATTCGGCCGTGAAACGAAACACCCCGTAGCCGAGGAGGAACGCGCCCGACACCGCGCCCGCGGGCCGCGGCCTCGCCGAATAGATCCAGAGGATCACGAACAGGAGCACCCCCTCGAGGGCGAACTGGTAGAGCTGCGAGGGATGGCGCGGGAGCGGCCCCGCGCCGCGGAACAGCATCCCCCAGGGCAGGTCGGTGACCCGGCCGTAGAGCTCGCCGTTGATGAAATTGCCGAGCCGCCCCGCGGCGAAAGCAAGCGGGGCCAGCGGCGCAAAGAAATCGGTGAGCTCGAGCCAGCGCAAGCGGTGCCTGCGCGCGACATACCACAGGGCGACCAGCACGCCGAGGAACCCTCCGTGGAACGACATGCCGCCGTGCCAGACGGCGAGGGTTTCGAGCGGATTGGAAAAGTAGTATGCCGGCTTGTAGAAGAGCACGTAGCCGAGCCTGCCGCCCAGAACGACGCCGAGCACGCAGAAAAACAGCAGATCGTCGAGCGTCGAGGTGGTGATGCGCTCCGGTTTTGCGCGGGCGATGCGCAGCCGGCCCAGCCAGAACGCCACGGCAAAGCCGACCAGATACATGATCCCGTACCAGCGGATCGCGATCGGGCCGAGTGAGATCGCGACGGGATCGAAGTTCGGATGGACGAGCATGAAGGGCTGCGGCGCGCTTTCAAGTAAAATGCAGGCGAAGCGTAACTGATTTTCTGCATTCGGAGTTTTTCCCATGGCGGACAACTGGAGAAGCAAGACCATCACCCAGGGCGAAGCGCGCTCGCCCAACCGCGCGATGCTGCGCGCGGTCGGCTTCGGAGACGGCGATTTCGACAAGGCGATCGTCGGGGTCGCGAACGGCCACTCGACCATGAATCCCTGCAACGCCGGCATCCAGCCCCTCGTGGACCGCGTTCTCGCCGCGGTGAAGGCGGCGGGCGCGATGCCGCAGGCGTTCGGCTTTCCGACCGTGACCGACGGAATCGGCATGGGCACCGAGGGGATGAAGTATTCGCTCGTCTCGCGCGAGGTGATCGCCGACGCGATCGAGACCGCCGTGAACGGCCAGCTGATGGATGGAGTGATCTGCGTGGGCGGCTGCGACAAGAACATGCCGGGCAGCGTGATGGCTATGGCGCGCATCAACGTGCCGGGCATCTTCGTGTACGCGGGCACCATCAAACCCGGGTTCTGGAAGGGGCAGAAGCTCACCATCGTCTCGCCTTTCGAGGCGGTCGGCGCGCTTGCCGCCGGCAAG
>DASPXL010000166.1:0-9200 GCA_035637375.1 Burkholderiales bacterium | reverse complement strand
TAGGCGGGCTCATCGGAGCATGGTTCGCGCGGGCAGGGCACGAGGTGTGCCTCGTCGCCCGCGGCGCCCATCTCGAGGCGCTGCGCAGAGACGGGCTTACGCTCCTCGACGAGGGAAAGCGCACGGTGTATCGGCTGCCTGCGTCAGACGAGCCCGCCGAGTTCGGCGTCCACGACGCGGTTTTCGTCTGCCTCAAGACCTATTCGATCGCCGCGATGCTGCCGCGGCTGAAAACGCTGATCGGCCCCGAAACGCTGGTGGTCCCGGCGATCAACGGACTTCCGTGGTGGTATTTCTTCAAGGCGGGCGGGCGCTTCGACGGCGCGTCCATCGCTTGTCTCGATCCCGGCGGCAAAATGCTCGCGGCGCTCGATCCAAGGCACATCGTCGGCTGCGTGGTGCACGCCGCGGCGGAGGCCACCGAGCCCGGCGTGATCAGCCACACCGCGGGGCGGCTGTTTCTTCTCGGCGAGCCCGACCGCACGAGGTCCGCGCGGGCCGAGCGGCTCGCGGCTGAGATGAACGCCGCGGGCTTCGAGGCGCGCGTCGCCGACGACATCCGCGTCGAGATCTGGACCAAGCTGGTCGGCAACCTCTCCTACAATCCGGTGGCGGCGCTCGCGCTCGCTCACATGGACGACATCAACGGCAACGAGGCGCTGCTCGTCCTGATCCGGGCGATGATGGCAGAGGCGATGCGCGTCGCCGAGGCTTACGGCGTGCGCGTGCCCCTGACCGTCGATGAGCGCATCGGCATCGCAAGGAAGCTTTCCGGGGCCAAGATCTCCATGCACCAGGACGTCGAGAAGCGCAGGCCGCTCGAAACCAACGCGATCATCGGGGCGGTGGTCGAGCTTGCCCGCAAGGCGGGCATCGCGACGCCCATGATCGATGTCGTCTACGCGCTCCTCGCCGAGCGGGCGCGGCACTTGGACCGATAACCCGGCTGCTTTCAACCCTCAGGTGATTACGCGCAGCGCCTTCACCTTGGAGAAATCCCGGTCGTGCGTCGCGAGCGCATCCGCATTCACCGCGATGGCGCTCGCAGCCTGGATCGCGTCGGGCAGCTTGAGCTTCAGCGCGGCCCGCAGCCGAGCCGCGCTCTCGGCGATCTCCGCCGAAAGCTCGACGACCTGCCACGACTCGAGGACCGCCCGGTATCGCTTGGCAAGCGCCTCCTCGCCGGCGCGCAATGGGCCCGTGAGCACTTCGGCCAGCGTGATGGTCGTGACCGCGAAGGAGATCTCGCCGAGGGCATGCCGCTCGAACAACGGCTGAAACCTCGGTCCGAGCTTCGGATGCCCTTCCAGATGGTAGATGATCGGGGCGCTGTCGACCAGAACCAGCGCGCCGCGCGGCAACTGCGCGAGATCTAGCGGCCCCATTCCTCGCGGAGCCGTCGGACCATCCGGGCGCTGGCCTTGCCCCACAGTCCCTTGCCCGAGCCGGAGAGCGATACGAGGGGCTTCTGCCGCGCGCCGCCCGCGAGCCCGGCGACGGGCACGATCGCCGCGACCGAACGCCCGTGCCGGGTGATGAGGGTCGTGCGCCCCTTCGCTGCCTCCGCGAGCAGCGCCGGCAACTGGTTGCGCGCCTCCTCGGCGCCTTTGCGATTAACGGAAGACATGACCGTACTGTACGGACTGTACGGTACGCTTGTCAACCCCCTGGCGCGCGTGGATCCTCTCAGCGGCGGCATCAACGACTTGGCCCTCGATCACGGAGCCCCTTCGCCGGCGGTCTCTCAGCGCAGCGAGTGCGCGACGAAGATCGATACGCTGAAGACGAGCAGCGCGCCCGCCTGATGCGAGGCGGCGAGGGGAACCGGCACTGCGAGCAGCAGAGTCGCGATCCCGAGGGTGATCTGTAGAGCGAGTGCACCGAGTAACAGGTGGGCCCCGAGCCTTGCGCGCCGGGGCATCGGCGCGCGTCGGACCCGCAGCCAGAACCAGGGCACGAGGAACGCGAGCAGCCAGGCGATCAGCCGGTGGTCGAACTGCACGGTGGCCATGTTGCTGAAGAAGTTGAGGTACCAGGGATCGAGCGCGAGAATTTCCAGAGGCACGACCCGGCCGTTCATGAGCGGGAAAGTGTTGTAGGCGAGTCCCGCGCGGATGCCCGCAACGAGGCCTCCCGAGAGCGCCATCACGAAGATCAGCGCGGCGAGCGCGATCGCAAACCGGCGCAAGCCTGTCGAGGCCGCATCCGGATGTGCGCGGGGGAAAAGCAGATCGAGCGAGATCCACAGCATCGCCGCGTAGATCAGGAAAGCGATGCCGAGATGGGCGGTGAGGCGGTACTGCGATACGCGCGGATCATCGACCAGCCCCGATCGCACCATGTACCAGCCCATCGCGCCCTGCAGCGCGCCGAGCGCGAATATCGCGATGAGCGGGGGCGCGAGCCCGCGCGCGATCCTGCCGCGCAGTGTAAACCACAGAAAAGGCAGCAGGAACGCCGCGCCGATCAGCCGCCCGAGGAGCCGATGAATGTATTCCCACCAGTAGATGCTCTTGAACCCGCTGAGCGTCATGTCAGGATTGACGAGCCGGTACTCGGGAGTCTGCTGGTATTTCCGGAAGGTCTCCTGCCACGCGCCCTCGTCGAGCGGAGGCAGCGCGCCGACGATCGGCTGCCACTCTACGATCGACAGTCCCGAGTGGGTGAGGCGCGTGATGCCCCCGACCACCACCATCGCGAACACGAGCGCGCAGCAGACGAGTAACCAGGCGGCGATGACGCGATCGCCGGGCGACGCTTCGGCGTGATCCATGTGCGTCATTCTCGCGTTGCGGCCCGCTCCGGCATCACGAGCACCGCCGCGCCGTTGATGCGGCCCTCGCGCACGCGCGCGAGCGCCTCGTTCGCGCGTTCGAGTGGAAAAATCTCGACCGAGGTCCTGACCGGAACCCTGGGCGCGAGCGCGAGAAATTCCTCGCCGTCGCGGCGCGTGAGATTGGCTACCGACACGACGCGCCGCTCGCCCCACAGGATCTCGTAGGGAAACGCCGGGATCTCGCTCATATGAATTCCGGCGCAAACTACCGTACCGCCTTTGCTCACGGCGCGCAGGGCCGCCGGAACCAGCGCGCCGACCGGCGCGAAGAGGATCGCCGCGTCGAGCGGCTCGGGCGGAGCGGCGTCCGATCCGCCCGCCCAGGCCGCTCCGAGGGCGAGCGCGAAGCGCTGCGCCTCCGCGTCCCCGGGGCGGGTGAACGCGAAGAGCTTGCGTCCCTGGAAGCGCGCGACTTGCGCCACGATGTGGGCCGCTGCGCCGAATCCGTAGATGCCGAGCGTTTGCGCGTCCCCCGCGATCGACAGCGCCCGGTAGCCGATCAGGCCCGCGCAAAGCAGCGGCGCGGCCTCTTCCGGCGCGTAGCCCTGAGGCAGAGCGAAGCAATAGCGGGCGTCGGCGAGCGCGAATTCCGCGTAGCCGCCGTCGATGTGATATCCGGTAAAGCGCGCGCCGTCGCACAGATTCTCCCGGCCGGTGCGGCAATAGCGGCAATCGCCGCAGGTCGAGCCGAGCCAGGGCACGCCCACGCGCTCGCCGATGCCGAACCGCTCCGCGCGCGCTCCCCGCTCGATCACTTCGCCGACGATCTCGTGGCCCGGGATCGCGCTGCGATCGAAGCGGGGCAGCTCGCCGTCGACGATGTGCAGGTCGGTGCGGCAAACTCCGCACGCGAGCACGCGAAGCAGAAGCTGTCCCGGGCCGGGCCCGCCGATTTCCCGGACGACGAGCCGCAGAGGCTTGCCCGGTGCCGCGAGCTGCATCGCGCGCATTTTTCTCACCCGTTCGGCGCAGCGCGCGCGCAAGGGATTGTGGATTGCGCCACTGGATGCCCCGCGGAACATGGGTTAAAGTAACGCGGGCGGGGAGGGCGCGGCGCTCGAGCGGACGACTCGGACCGCCCCGATGGCTTCATCCGCGACAGGAGGCTGGCCATGTTTGCGATCGTGTACAAATCGGACGGCGTCCCGGTCTGCGTCCAGGTGCCCGGGGTCTCGCCCGACCCGGTCGTCGTCTGGAACTCCGAAAGCGCAGCCAAGGCCTTCATCGACAGCAAGGGCGGCGCCGCGGAATTCCAGCCGGTGCTGGCGGACGAGCAGGCCATGGAGAAAATGGCCAAGGCGCTCGGCTGCCCCGTCGAAAAGCTCATGATCGAGCCGTATCCGTCCTGAGGGTTTTCCGCACGAAGAACGCGGCCCGAGCGGCCGCTTTGATCCGCAAATCATAATGTCATTCTGAGGGCTCCGCCCGAAGAATCTGCTTTGCTCGAAAAGCAGATCCTTCGCTCGCGCTCAGGATGACCCTAAAGGGTCACCTCGACGTTGTCGATGAGCCTCGTTCGCCCGAGCACCGCCGCGGCGAGGACCACCAGTTCCCGGTCGCCGGCGCCCGGCGGCTGCAGATCGGCCTGCCTGCGCACGGAAACATAGTCGGGGCGCCAGCCGTGCGCCGCGAGCGCGGCCATCGCCTGCAGCTCGATTCGCTGGAAGTCGCGCTTTCCCCCGAGCGCTTCGCCCCGTGCGGCCTGCAAGGTCCGGTACAGGCGCGGCGCCTCGGCGCGTTCGGCGGCGGACAGGTAGCCGTTCCTCGAGCTCAGCGCGAGCCCGTCTTCGGCGCGGACCGTTTCGGCGGGAATGATCTCCACGGGCAGCGCGAGCTGCTTGACCATGTCGCGCAGCACTACGTATTGCTGATAGTCCTTCTTGCCGAAAATCGCCGTGTGGGGCCGCACCATGTTGAACAATTTCAGCACGACGGTGGCCACGCCGCGGAAGTGGCCGGGCCGGAACGCGCCTTCGAGGATATGCTGGAGGTCGGACGGCTCGACGACGAAGGTCTGCGGTTCCGGATAGATTTCGGCTTCGTCCGGCGCGAACACCACGTCCACTCCCACGTCTTTCATCTTCTCCGAATCGCTCTGCAGCGTGCGCGGATAGCGGTCGAAATCCTCCTTGGGCCCGAACTGCAGCCGGTTGACGAAGATGCTCACCACGGTGCACGCGGTGGCGCGCCGCTTCGCGAGGCGCATGAGCTGGATGTGCCCCTGGTGCAGGTTGCCCATCGTCGGCACGAACACGTTGTCGGGCTCGCGCTCCAGCCGCTCGCGCAACGCGGCCACGGACGTGATGATGTCCATCTAGAAACTGTGTTCCGCGGTCGGGAAGCTTCCATCCCTGACGGCGCGCACGTAGCGCTCGACGGCGTCGTGAATGCTTGAGGCGCCGCGCATGAAATTGCGGACGAAGCGCGCCTTCTTCCCGGGAAAGACGTCGAGCATGTCGTGCAGGACCAGCACCTGGCCCGAGCAGTCGGGTCCCGCGCCGATGCCGATCGTGGGAATGCGCAGGCGTTTGGTCACCTGCGCGCCGAGCTTCGCCGGAATGGCTTCGAGCACGATCATGCCCGCTCCCGCGCCTTCCAGCTCCGCCGCGTCCTCGATCAGGCGCTGCTCGGCGTCCGCGCCCTTGCCCTGGACGCGATAGCCCCCGAATGCGTGCACCGACTGGGGCGTCAGGCCAAGGTGCGCGCATACCGGAACTCCGCGCGCGGTGAGAAAGCGCACCGTCTCGGCGAACTCCGCCCCGCCTTCGAGCTTCACCATCTGCGCGCCCGCCGCCATCAGCTCCGCGGCGCTGCGGAACGCCTGCGGCGGCGACTCCTGATAGCTGCCGAACGGCATGTCGCTGATGAGAAAGGCGCGCTGGCTGCCGCGCGCGACGCAGCGCGTGTGATAGGCCATCTCCGCCAGGGTGACCGGCAAGGTGGTGTCGTGCCCTTGCAGCACCATGCCGAGGGAATCGCCGACCAGGAGCGAGTCGACGCCGGCGGCGTCGAGCGCCGCGGCGAAGCTCGCGTCGTAGCAGGTGAGCACGGCGATCCGGGTTCCGTCGTCGCGCAGCTTCTGCATCGCTGTAATGCCGAGCCTCGCCATGTCATTCCCCCCAGTTGAAGAACTCGCGGCTCCCGCGCATCGCGCCGACGCGCTCGATGAGCAGATCGAGGTCGCGGTCGTCGTTCACGAAGTCGAGCTTCTCGGAATTCACGATCAAGACGGGACTCCCGTTGAAGTGATAGAAGAAACGGCTGTAGCTGTCGGCGAGCAAGGCAAGATATTCCGCGCTGATCGGACGCTCGAATTCTACGCCCCGCCGGCGCACGCGCTCATAGAGCGTGGCCGGCTGCGCCTGCAGGTAGACGACCAGGTCGGGTCGCGGGGCCTGGGGCTTGAGCGCGTCGAATATCTGCTGGTACAGGTGCAGCTCGTCGCCCGAGAGCGTGAGGCGCGCGAAAAGCGGGTCCTTTTCCAGGAGGAAATCGCACACGGTCAGCCGGTTGAACAGGTCCATCTGCGCGAGCTCGCGCAGCTGGCCGATCCGCTGGAACAGGAAAAAAAGCTGCGTCGGCAGGGCGAAGCGCGGCATGTCCTGGTAAAAGCGCGGCAGGAACGGATTCTGCTCGGGGTGTTCGAGGACCAGGGTCGACCGCAGGCGCTCGGCGAGGCGCCTGGCGAGGCTGGTCTTGCCGACGCCGATCGGCCCTTCGACGACGATGTAGTGATATTTGGAGAGCGGCACGGCAGGGCTCGCGATTAAGCGGGGCCCATGATACACAAACACGCGCCCGAGGCCGTGCAAGCGGATAACAATCCCCGGCCACTGCGCGGCCATCCCCGACAAGCGCCCGCGCGCTTGACCCGGCTCGCATGGCGAGCGCATGATTTGTCGCAACGCTCGTTGCGGCGCGCCCAGGGAGAGCGCCGATCCGGCACCCGAACGCGCGCTGACAAGCCTGATTTCTTATTGCTCGAATCCAGGGAAGGAAACCGATATGAAGCCACGATTGCACGCCTTCGCCCTCGCCGCCCTTGCTGTCTTCCTCACCGCCGGCCCCGCCGCGGCGCAGGGCGGACCACCCGCGGGCGAGTCCGGCCAGCACACCCGCGTCTTCCGCAGCCTCGAGAACCCGGGCGTCTCCAGCCAACCCAAGGCGTGCCCATTCCCAGGCGCGAACCTCTTCCTGGGCGCGACGCTGTGGTCGATGGAGACGCGCGCCGGCGACAGCCGCGTCGTCAACGAAGCCGCGCAGCAGATCGGCACCGCGGCGGCGTGCGGCCTGATCACGACCGCGCTCACCCCGGGCACGCTCGTCCCGTTCTACGTCGAGTTCACGCTCGACCAAGGTCCCGACAAAGGCGATACCTTCGTCGCGGTCGGCGCCTGCCAGGCGATCACGAACGACGTCCCGATGCCCGGCGTCGTGCTCGCGGGATGCGCCCTGCGAGTGACGCAAGGCCCCGAGGGCTTCCTGGGCGGCGCCGCGACGAGCATGAGCATCTTCAACCCGCGTCGGCTCCAAGGCGCCGGCACCGGATCGTTCTGGACGCTCCGCGCCTACACGACGACGGACTGACGCCGGACCGTCCTATTTGTCCTCCTGATCGTCGTCGGCCAGCGGCCGGACGAATGGCGCCTGCACCGGCGGTGGCGTCACCGCGTCGCGACCGCGGATCGCCTTCCAGATGATCTCGTTCAGCGCGAGGGGAGATGTCGCGGGGATCGTGTGGGAAAGCCCGCCGGTACGACTGGACTTCGAACGCGACTTCACGGAAAACACGCGCCTCATCGGCAGGGATTTGACGCTAGCCCGCTACGGTATTTGACGATCGCGCTTTCCTGTTTTTACCGGATGTCCTCCTCTCGCCGCAACCGTTAGATTGGGGGTCCACCCTTAACCAAGGAAGGAG
Organism: Burkholderiales bacterium; assembly: GCA_035637375.1. Lineage (GTDB taxonomy): Bacteria > Pseudomonadota > Gammaproteobacteria > Burkholderiales > SG8-39 > VBDM01. Next base: position 1,443 of record DASPXL010000166.1, on the reverse strand, counting down.
TACATCGTCATCATGAAAAGATCGACGAACCTCAGAAGCATGCTTTCCAGCATCGTGCTGCTGATTGGCGTTATGGGGCTGATCGGTGCCCCCGCCTTTGCCACCACAGCCACGGGCACGCAGAACCCGGACCTCACGGTTTCCGCTTCCCTCAGTTCTGATGGGCCGGACCCGGATGTAGCCACAGTGGGGAACGCGGTCACCGCGGCCTTTTCCGTGACCAACAACACCTTCAGGTTCCAGGAAGTGAATCTGCGGTTGGTGCTTACCTTCCCGGCGGGCCAGACCATCCCGGTGTCTGTGACGATCCCCCTCGCGCCGACTCAAACCTTGAGCCCGCACGTCACATTTACCGTGCCCGATTTCTTACCCAAGGGTGTCTATCAGCTCACGACGCAAGCGAGTGATGCGAACGGCGTTTCGAGCGCCACGGCCACGATAACAATTATCTGACCGTAGGGAGGAGGGACGGTAGATCTGTTTGACCCTACGTCAACGGCAGGAAAAGTGACGGTCAAAGCAGGGATCGAGCCTGCGGGGTTCCGATACGACTACGCTCCCTCCTCCCGGGGGGCGTGGCCCTTTTCAACAATTTGTTAAAGCTGGAGCAGACCGCGCCGGATGGCGTAGCGCACCAGCCCGGCGATGTCGTGGATGTCGAGCTTCTTCATGATCCGGTTGCGGTGCGACTCGGCGGTCTTGAAGCTGATGCTGAGAAGACCCGCGATCGCTTTGGTGGTTTTGCCTTCCGCGATCAGCTGCAGGATCTGGCGCTCGCGCGCCGTAAGCGGGTCCTCGGGCTCATTGTTCTGATGCAGGTACGCGTCGACCAGCGACGCGGCCACGCCGGGGCTGACGTAGATCGCGCCGCGCCTGACCTCCTGGATCGCGCGGATCAGGTCGTCGGCCGCCTGCGTCTTCAGCACGTAGCCCTTGGCGCCCGCCTGCAGCGCCTGCAGGACATAGGGCCGGTCGGTGTACATCGTCAGGAGAATGATCCTGGTGTCGGGCGACACGCGATGGATCTCGCGTATCGCATCCAGGCCGTTCAACAAAGGCATCGCCAGGTCGAGCACCGCGATGCCGGGCTGGAGAGTCTGCGCCAGCTTGCAAGCCTCGTGTCCGTCGGAGGCCTCGCCGACCACCTCGTGTCCGGACTTCTCCAGCAGCGCGCGCAGGCCCTGGCGCACGATCTGATGGTCTTCGGCAAGCAATACCCGGCAGCGCATTTCACCTCCTCAGAGGGATTTCGGCCCGCAGGGTCGTGCCGCCGCCGGGCTGCGAGGCGATGTGCACCGAACCGCCGAGCGCGCCGAGCCGCTCGCGGATGCCGACCAATCCGAGCCCAGTGCCGCCCTCGAGCCTGTTCGCGGCGAAACCGACGCCGTCATCGCGCACGGTGCACGATACGCGCTCCGCGGTGTGGCAAACCTCGATGTTCGC
>DASPXL010000165.1:0-2285 GCA_035637375.1 Burkholderiales bacterium | reverse complement strand
ACCTCGACCCTGGGCATTTCGCGCAGCCGCATCAGCCGGTAGTCGTGGAAGTTCGACTGCTCCGCGCGCCCGTCCTTGATGGTGATCTCGCCCCAGAACATCGCGGTCAGCATGAACACCGCGCTTCCCTGCATCTGCGCCCGGATGTTGTCGGGGTTCACCGCATATCCCGGATCGATCCCGAGCACGAGGCGCCGGATCGCGACTTCCGAGTTCTTGTCGACCGAGAGCTCGGCCACGGCGCAGGTATAGCTGCCGTAGGCCTCGGTCTGTGCGATGCCGCGATAGACGCCCGAAGGGAGCGGCTTGCCCCAGCCGGCCGTTTTCGCGGTCGCTTCGAGGATGCCGAGATCCTTCGGGGATTTCTGGAGCAGCGCGCGCCGGTATTCGTACGGGTCCTTGCCGGCGGCGCTCGCCAGCTCGTCCATGAAGGACTCACGAACGAAGGGATTCTGCGAATGGCCGACGGTGCGCCAGAAGCCGACCGGCACGTGCGCGTTGCGCAGCGCGTACTCGATTCGCACGTTCGGAATCGCGTGCGGCAGGTCGTGCAGCGACGCCACCGCCTGCGGATCGACGCCGTCCGCCGGCGCGAACGGCCGCTTGAGCGGCACGCGCGCGAGCGTCTCGAAAATCGACGTCGACGCAACGCGCGAGTACCAGGCGACCGGGCTGCCCGAGCCGTCCAGCCCGGCCTTGACGCGGATCAGGCTCGCCGGCCGGTAGAAGTCGTGCTGCGTGTCCTCCTCGCGGGTCCAGAGCATCTTCACGGGCGTGCCTTCCATGGTCTTCGCGATCGCCACGCCCTGGCGCACGAAATCCTGCGCGCCGCCGCGCCGGCCGAAGCCGCCGCCCAGCTGAACGCGGTGCACTTCGACGTTCTCGAGCGGCACGCCGGCGGTGGCGGCCGCGGCCGCGAGCGAGGCCTCGGCGTTCTGCGTGGAAGTCCACACGTCCAGCTTGCCGTCCTTGAGGAGCGCGGTGCAGCCCATCGGCTCCAACGTGGAGTGCGCGAGGTAAGGCGTGTAGTACTCCGCCTCGAGCTTTTTCGCCGCGGAGGCAAAGGCCTGGTCGAAATCGCCTTCCCTGCGCGAGGTCGCGATGTCGGTCTGCGCATCCAGCCCCGAGCGGTAGAACTCCATGAGGCTCGCGCTCGAGACGCCGCCGTTCGCGCCCACGTCCCATTCGATATGGACGTCGCGCAGCGCCTCTTTCGCGCGCCACCAGTTGTCGGCGACCACCGCGACGAAGGTCTCGAGCGGCACCACCTTGACGATGCCGCGCCGGCCCTGCACCTTGGCCGCGTCGACCGACTTCACCTTGCCGCCGAACACCGGGCACTGCGCGATCGCCGCGTACATCATGCCGGGCAGCTGCACGTCGATGCCGTAGACCTGCCTGCCCATCACCGTGTCGGGAATGTCCACGCGCTTGACCGACTTGCCGATCAGCTTCCAGTCCTTGGGGTCTTTCAGCTTCACGTCCTTCGGCGGCTCGAGCTTCGCGGCGGCGCTCGCCACCTTGCCGAAGCTCGTTTTGCGCTTGCTCGGAGCGTGGGTGATGACGCTCGCGGCCGCCGAGCATTCGGAAGCCGGCACGCCCCACTGCTGCGCCGCCGCCGCGATCAGCATCTCGCGCGCCGCCGCGCCGCCGCGGCGCAAATACTCCTGCGAGTTGCGGATGGTGCGGCTGCCCACCGACGCCATGTCGCCCCAGGCGCGCTTGCGCCTCACGTTCGCGTTCGCCGAGGCGTACTCGATCCTGAGTTTTTTCCAGTCGCACTCGAGCTCCTCGGCGACCAGCATCGGCGCGGAGGTCATGCTGCCCTGGCCCATTTCGGCGCGGGCGTAGCGGATGATCACGGTGTCGTCCGGGCGGATCACCACCCAGGCGTTGATCTCGGCGCCCGCGGCGTCGGCCTTTTGCGCGAGCGCCTCGGGAACATAGAAGCCGACGGTCAGCCCGCCGCCGATCGCGGCGGATTGCTTGAGGAATCTCCTGCGGGAAGGCGCGAATGTGTTTTTCATGTCCGCTCCCTATGCCTTGCCTGGCTTCATCGACTTCGCCGCGGCGTGGATTGCGGTACGGATGCGCGCGTAGGTGCCGCAGCGGCACAGGTTGGTCATCGCGGCGTCGATGTCGCGGTCGCTCGGGTTGGGGTTCTTCTTGAGCAGCGCCACCGCCGCCATGATCTGGCCCGACTGGCAGTAGCCGCACTGGGGAACTTCGTGGTCGATCCAGGCCTTCTGCACCGGATGCATGCGGCCGCGCTGGGCAAGCCCCTC
>DASPXL010000164.1:0-4197 GCA_035637375.1 Burkholderiales bacterium | reverse complement strand
GGTGAAGTCGCGCTCCCCCGCTCTCGAGGACCTGAGCGCGCAGTTCGACGGCCTGCTCCAGCGCATGCAGGCGCCCGGGGCAAGAAAGGGAATGAAGGCGGCGTTCAACGCCCCGCCGGCCGAGTTGGGCCGTGCGGCCGTTAGGGCTGCAGCCAAAAAAAAAGCTAGGACACGGGTCGCCGCGCTCCGCGGGCGATGACTGCGCCCGAGCGGCCGCGCATTTATGTGCTGGCCGGCGTCAACGGCGCGGGCAAGAGCAGCATAGCCGGCGCGGCCTTCCGCGCGAACGGCGCCGACTACTACAACCCCGACGAGACCGCCCGCGCGCTGAGGGCCGCCAATCCCGCGCTGAGCCAGACGGACGCCAACGGCGCCGCCTGGCAGCAGGGCAAAAGGCTGCTGGAAAAAGCCATCGCCGAGCGGCTCGACTTCGCATTCGAGACCACGCTCGGCGCGAACACCATCCCGGCCCTGCTCGCCAAGGCGGCGGCGCAAGGGATCGAAATCCACGTATGGTACGCGGGCCTCGCGAGCCCCGAGCTTCATATCGAGCGCGTGCGCAAGCGCGTCCGCAAGGGCGGCCACGACATTGCCGAAGCGGACATCCGCCGGCGCTACGAGTACAGCCGCATCAACCTCGTCCATCTCCTGCCCAAACTCGCGGCCCTGCGTGTGTACGACAACAGCACGGATGCGGATCCAACCGTCGGCAAGACGCCCGTGCCAAAATTAGTGCTGCACATTGAAGACGGAAAGATTCTCGGCCCGGCGGACCTCTCGCGGACGCCGGACTGGGCGAAGCCGATCGTCGCCGCGGCGCTGAAGCTGAGTCATCGGGAGAGCGTGGTGTAAACTGCGCGGATGCCGGCGATTCTACTCTACGGCGGCACGTTCCTCCTCTACGCGGCGCTCGCCTTTCACTTCTGGCGCACGCGCTGGCGCGGCGCGAGCGTGCCGAGAATCACGCCTTTAGAGCGCGCGGCGATCCTTGCGCCGTTCGCGCTGCACACTTGGCTCGTCTACGACGTGCTGTGGGGTCAATCCGAGCCGCGCTTCGGTTTCGGGCAGGCGCTCTCGGTGATGCTGTGGCTCTCGGTGCTGATCTACTGGGTCGAGAGCCTGTACCTCGAGCTCGAGGGCATGCAGGCTCCGATCCTCGCGCTCGCCGCCTTGTGCGCGCCGCTGCCCGCGATCTTCCCAGGGCTCGCGAGCCCGCCGTACACGCATTCGACCGAATTCCGCCTGCACCTCGCGCTCGCCATGATCGCCTACGGCATGTTCACGATCGCGGCGCTGCATGCGCTGCTGATGACCCTGATGGAACGGCGCTTGCACGGCGGGGCGGTCGTCGGGCCGCTCGCCGCGCTGCCGCCGCTCTTGACGATGGAGAGGCTGCTGTTCCGGATCATCCTCGCGGGGTTCACCTTTCTCACGCTCACGCTCGCCACCGGGATCGTGTTTTCCGAAACGCTTTTCGGGCAGGCGATGAAGTTCAACCACAAGACGCTCTTCGCAGTCATCTCGTGGCTGATTTTCGCCGCGCTCCTCGCCGGCCGCCATCTCTACGGCTGGCGCGGGCGCACCGCATTGCGCTGGACGCTCGCCGGATTCCTTGCGCTGCTCCTCGCCTACGTGGGCAGCCGCTTCGTGCTCGAGGTGATCCTGCGGCGAGGTCTCGCATAAGTTATACTGCCGTTCCCGTCACCCGATAGGGGCGGGTTCCTCCCCGCCCGCCCCGAGCATTCGCTTTGGACGATATCCCGTTAGTCGCGCAGTTCGTCGCGCTCGCTGTCCTGCTCGTCGTTTCCGGTTTTTTCTCGATGGCCGAGACCGGCATGATGGCGATCAACCGCTACCGCCTGCGCGCGCTCGAGCGCGCCGGCAACCGCGGCGCGCGGCTCGCCGCCGAGCTGCTGCGCCAGACAGACAGGCTCCTTTCGATGCTGCTCGCCGGCAACACGCTGGTGAACGCCGTGATCACGATGCTGGTCGGCGTGATCACGATCCGGCTGTTCGGAAACGACAAGATCGTTCTCGGAGTGGCGACCGTCGCAGTCGCGTTCCTGATCCTCGTGTTCGCCGAGATCACGCCGAAGGTGATCGGCGCGCGTTTTCCGGAACAGACGGCGCTCGCGGCGAGCTACGTGCTGAAGCCCCTCGTGAAGGGATTCTCGTGGACGCTCTGGATCGCCAACATATTCGTGCGGGGGCTCCTGTGGCTGCTGCGCATCCCGATCGATCCGGGGCCGCAGCGCCTGTCGATGGAGGAGCTGCGCTTCCTCGTGCTCGAATCGGGGCAGTTCATGCCGAAAAAGCACCAGAGCATTCTGGTGAATCTTTTCGATCTCGAGGCGATCACCGTCGAGGACGTGATGACGCCGCGCTCGCAGATCGAGGCGATCGATCTCGAGGCGCCGGCCGAGAGCATCCTCGCCCAGCTCACCACGGCCTACCACACGCGGCTTCCCGCCTACCGCGGGGAGCTCGGCAACCTCGCCGGCATCCTGCACCTGCGCAAGGTGATGCACTTGGTGCGCGCCGAAGAGTTCGACCGCGCAGCCTTGGCCGAGCTGCTCGCCGAGCCGTATTTCGTTCCCGCAGGCACCCCCGTTTTCGCGCAGCTCCAGTACTTCCAGGAAAACCATCAGCGAATCGCTCTGGCGGTGGACGAATACGGGGAATTGCAGGGATTGGTGACGCTGGAGGACATCATCGAGGAGATCATCGGCGAGTTCACCACGACCGCGCCGGTAAAATCGGAGATCGAACCCTGGGACAAGGACGGCAGCGCCCTGGTGGAGGGATCGAGCGTGCTGCGAGAGCTCAACCGCAAGCTCGGGCTCGCGCTGCCCCTGGGCGGCCCGAAAACGCTGAACGGCCTTATCCTCGAGCACCTGCGCGACATCCCCGAGGCGGGCGTCGCCCTCAAGATCGCCGAGGTGCCGATGGAGATCGTCCAGACCCAGGACCGCGTGATCAGGACGGTGCGGCTTTTCAGGCCGCGCGTGTCCGACCTCGCGAAGGCCGCCTAAAGGACCGTCCCGCCGGTTTCCGTGCGGGAGTGAGTCAAAAGTCTTTCGGGACCGCCAATTTATGCCTTACCTTCAATGCATTAGGGATACCTGAGACTTTACAAAGAGCCCGTGTCCATGCATCATCGTGTTCACAAGGAGGCCTGACTTCGCTCGAGAAAGTTGCAGTCTGCAGCAACGAATGAGGTAGAGAGGTCGCTATGGCAACCGCAGCAATAGCCCGAGGCAAGGACATCAATTTCGCCTGGGAAGGCAAGGACAAATCCGGCAAGGTCATGAGGGGCGAAATGCGCGCCCCCGGCGAAGCGATGGTGAACGCCACGCTGCGCCGCCAAGGAATCATCGTCACCAAGGTCAAAAAGCAGCGCGCCGGCCGCGGCGGGAGCGTGAGCGACAAGGACGTCACCCTGTTCACCCGCCAGCTCGCGACGATGATGAAGGCGGGCGTTCCGCTCCTGCAGTCTTTCGACATTGTCGGCAAGGGCCACGCCAATCCTGCGGTGGCGAGGCTGCTGATGGCCCTCAAGACCGACGTGGAAACCGGTTCCGCGCTTGCCGCGGCGTTCCGCAAGTATCCCCTGTACTTCGACGCCCTGTTCTGCAACCTGGTGGCCGCGGGCGAGCAGGCCGGTATTCTCGAAACCCTCCTCGACCGCCTGGCGAACTACAAGGAAAAGATCCTCGCCATAAAATCGAAGATCAAAGCGGCGCTGTTCTATCCGATCGCGATCATCGTGGTCGCCTTCATCATCACCGCGGTGATCATGATCTTCGTGATCCCGGCGTTCAAGGAGGTGTTCAGGAACTTCGGCGCCGATCTCCCCGCCCCGACTCTGTTGGTGATGGCAATCTCGGACGTTTTCGTGAAGTACTGGTACATCATCTTCTCCGTCATCGGCGGAGGCGTGTGGGGCTTTCTCCACTTGTGGAAGCGTTCGGTGCCGGTCCAGATCTTCATGGACCGGCTGATGCTCAAGATTCCTGTTTTCGGAGACCTGGTCAAGAAATCGACGATCGCGCGCTGGACCCGGACGCTCTCCACCATGTTCGCGGCGGGCGTGCCCCTGGTGGAAGCGCTCGACTCGGTCGGCGGCGCCTCGGGCAATTACGTCTACGTGCTGGCCACCAAGGAGATCCAGAAGAAGGTGAGCGGCGGAACGAGCCT
>DASPXL010000163.1:0-4177 GCA_035637375.1 Burkholderiales bacterium | reverse complement strand
AGCTTCATCGCGATCGAGTCGATCATCATCTCCTCGAAGGCCACGTCCGGGTACTCGCCCGCGAGCTTGCGGCATTCCTCGGCGAACATGCCGCAGGCGAGCCGGTAGACCGGCTCCTTGTGCGCCGCGGTCACTTTCCTGCGCGGCCGCGTGCGCGCGATCTCGAAGGCTTCGCGCGCGACGCGCCGCGAGCCCTTGCGCGTTATCACGCGCATCGCCACCGTGATGTCGTCGTTGGGCCGGAACTCGCCCGCGCCGGCGGTCACCGTCTCGGAATAGAGCATGCCCTCGGTCAGCTCGCGCACGAAGACGATGTCGACGTTCTTGTGGACCGAAGCGATGTTCGCGTGCGAGAGCGCGGGCCGCACCGCGGCGAACAGCTCGAATTTCTTGCGCACCGGCGGCATCACCCAGGTGGGATCGCCGCGGGGATAGGCCGCGTGCCCGATCGGCCCCATGATCCAGCCGTCGAGCCCGCGAAGCGCCTGCTCGGTCACGGCGGGAAGCGTGTCGCCGTGCTCCTCGTGCCCGCGCTTGCCGATGGGAAGCTCCTGCCAATCGATCGCGAGCCCGGTCTGCGCGGCGGCGGCCCGCATGACCTTGACGCATTCGGGAACGACCTCGAGGCCGATGTCGTCGCCGGACAGGATTCCGATTTTCAACGCCGATCCCCCTATCTTTTAAGCACTCTGTTTTTCTGCGCTTTTCAACAATCTCACGATTTTGATTGGCTGCGCCGTTTGCAGCCTATCAAAATCGCGAGACTCATGAAGACCCCAAATACCCTCCGATGCTCACAGTAAGGCAGATCAAAACTCAGGTCGTGAACCCGCCGTCGACGAACAGCGTCTGTCCGGTGACGAAATCCGATGCGCCGCTCGCGAGGAACACGGCCGCGCCGAGCAGGTCCGAAGGCTGCGCGAAACGTCCGAGCTTGATGCGGCCGAGCAGGCCCTGGGCCCGTTCCGGATTGGAGGCCATCACGCGGGCGGTGAAGTCCGTCAGGGTGGCGGTCGGCGCGAGGGCGTTGACGCGCACCCCGCGCTGCGCCCATTCGGTCGAAAGCGCCGCGGTGAGATGCGATACGGCGGCCTTGGCGGCGCAGTAGGCGCTCTTTCCAACATCGGTGGATGCCGACCAGGCGGAGCTCAGATTGACGATCTTGCCGTAGCCGCGCTCGATCATCAGCGCGCCGATCTTCTGCGAGCAGAAGAAAGTGCCCCTTACGTGGGTGTCGAACAGCACGTCCCATTCCTGCTCGGTGGTTTCCAGCGCCGGCCTGGTGAAACCGAACCCGGCGTTATTCACCAGCACGAGGCGGCGGTCATTTTGCTCCGCCAGCCGGCCGACGGCATCCGCCAGATTGCGGATGTCGTCCAGCCGGCACACGTCGGTAGCGACGACTTCGGCGCGCCCGCCTGAAGCGAGGATCGCCTGGCGCACGGCCTCGAGCACGTCTTTGCGCCGGCTCGCCAGAACGACGTACGCGCCGGCGCGGGCGAAGCACTCGGCAAATGCCCGCCCTATGCCTTCGCTGGCTCCGGTCACGACGATCAGCCGATCGTCGAGCCGGAACGAAACAAGCGGATCGCCAGGTGTGCCGGTCGTCATGGACGGATGCGGACCCAAGAGACTACCCGGTCGACCGTGCCGGTGCCCCGAGCCTACGCGGAGTAGGTCTTGAAGCTCGCCGGCGACGCGACCTCGACCATCTCGAGGTCTTTCGAGTGCGCAAGCTCGCGGTGGCGGATGCGCGGCGGCTGGTAGAAACACGAGCCCGCCTTCATCAGCACCTCGCCCGTGCCTTCGTACTCCATCTTCACCCAGCCCTTCACCACGTAGACGAGCTGAAGGCTGCAGTCGTGATAGTGCCAGTCGCCCTCGGGCGCCCTGCCCGGCCGCGCGCGGATCACGTGCGTCACGACCTTGCCGCGTGTGGCGCGCTTCACGCCCAGGTCGCGGTACTCGAAATAGTTGCGCAAGCCGCGCCTTGCGAACTTCGAGGTCGCGGCGTGGCTCACGCTGACCTGCTTCGCTTTGCGTTTGACGGCAACGCTTCCTGCCTTCCTCATCGCTCCCCTCCTTTGAGTCATTCTACCTGCGCTCGACAAGGTTCATTGCACGGTCGTAGTAACCGAGGTCGAGGGCAGTTGCGTCGAATGGAGAAACGGATAATCATCCACGTTGTCATGCAAAACGTGGGGAGGACATTCATGACGAAGCCCCCGACGTTCGGGCGTGCGGTCGTTCGCGCCGTCGCTGCGCTCGCCTGCAGCCTCGCATACGCGATGACGGGCCACGCGCAGGGCTTTCCCGTCAAGCCCATTCTTCTGGTCCTGCCCACGGCCCCGGGCGGCCCGGTGGACATCGTCGCGCGCATCGTCGCGCCCGAGGCCTCGAAATTGCTCGGCCAGCCGATCGTGATGGAGAACCGGCCCGGCGCGTCGCAGAAGATCGGGATCCACAGCATGCTGCGCTCGCCGCGCGACGGCTACACCCTCGCGGTGATCTCGCCCGCGTCGGCGACGATCAACCCGCTCGTCGATCGCAACGTCGGCTACGATCCCCTGAAGGATTTCACGCTGCTGTCGCAGGCGGTGGGCCACCCCGCGGTCGTGACCGTGCATCCGTCGGTGCCCGTCCGCACCATGCAGGGGCTGGTTGCATACGCCAGGGCGAACCCCGGCAATCTCACCTACGGCTCGGGCGGCAACGGCACGAGCCTGCAATTCTCGACCTCCGAGCTGCTCATGAAGCTCGGCATTACGGCGGTGCATGTTCCGTACAAGTCCGACGGGCCGGCCCTCAACGACCTGCTCGGCGGCCAGATCAATCTGATGATACCGGCGATCGCGGCGGTCAAGCCGGCGCTCGAGGCCGGGCGGCTGGTGCCGCTCGCGATCAGCGGCACGAGCCGCTCGCCGCATCTGCCCGACGTGCCCACCTACGGGGAAACCGGGATTGCGGAGCTGAAGGACTACAGCTACCGGATCTGGATCGGCTTCGCCGCGGGCGCGGGGATTCCGGAGGACGCGGCGAGAAAGCTCCAGGACGCGTTCATGCGCGCCCCGCGCGCCCCCGCCGCGCGCCAGACGCTCGAGGCGAACGATTTCGAAGTCATCGCTTCGACCGCGCAGGAGTTCGCCCGGGAGCTGCGCGCGGAGCTCGATCGCAACCGCAAGGTCATCGCAAGCGGCGCGATCACCGTCGAATGAGAAGCGCACCATGAACGACATGCCCCGCCGGCAGGAGAAACGCCCATGATCGCGATGACAAAATCCCGAATCGATGTTGTTCCGCTCACCCGGCATATCGGGGCGGAAATCCGCGGGCTGGACCTGCACGACAGGCCCGACGACGAGACCGTCAAGGCGATCTATCGGGCCTGGCTCGATCACCTCGTGATCGTTTTCCCGGGCCAGAAGCTCGAGCAGGAAGACCTCGTGCGCGTCACCGGCTATTTCGGCGAGATGGGCATGCCGCGTCGACCGCCGCAATTCTTCCCGAAGGGCTATTCGCGGCTCCTGCCGGGGATCATGCTCATCTCGAACATCCGCGAGAACGGCGAGCCGATCGGAGCGCTGCCGGACGGCGAGATGATGTTCCACCACGACATGATCCACTCCGAGATGCCCGACAAGGCGACCCTGCTTTACTCGGTCGAAATTCCCGACACCGGCGGCAATACGCTGTTCGCGAGCGGCTATGCCGCCTACGACACGCTCGATCCTGCGGTGCGCAACAAGCTCGGCGGCCGCAAGGCCATCCATCACTACAACTACGGCTCGACCCGGAAGGGTGATAACAAAGGCACCAAAGCGTTCGGCGAGTGCATCCACCCGGTGTTCCGCACCAACGAGGACACCCGCCGCAAGGCGGTCTACGTCAACCGGCTGATGACGGCCGGCATCGTCGACATGCCGAAGGAAGAGAGCGGCCCGCTGCTCAACGCCGTGTTCAACCACGCCGAGAGAAAGGAGTTTGTCTACGAGCACGTCTGGCGCGTCGGCGACCTCCTCCTCTGGGACAACCGCTGCTCTTCCCATGCGCGCACGGATTTCCCCTCGACGCAACGTCGGTTGATGTGGCGAACGACGGTCAAGGGTGCCAGGCGGCCGTATTGAGCGGGCGCGAACACTTGACGACAGGGAGGCAACCATGATCAGAGCTTCGTCCT
>DASPXL010000162.1:0-10719 GCA_035637375.1 Burkholderiales bacterium | reverse complement strand
ATCGCCCTGATCGCCGCGGCGCCCTACGCCGTCCGCCATGCCGCGGGCGACCTTCCGGCCGGACTGCTCGCGGGCTACGTGCCCTGGCTGACCGCAGCCGGTTTGGCCTTGGCCGTCGCTGCGGTGATCTCCGCGTGGCTTGCGCTGCGCGAGCGGCTCGCCGCCGCCGCCTTCGCGCTCGCGTTCGGCGGCCTGGTCTGCGCCCAGTCCGCCGGTTCGGGGCATGAGGAGCTCTCGCCCGTCTATTCCGCGTATCATATCGCCCAGAAAATCCGGAACCAGCTCAGACCGGATGTCCCTTTCTACGTGGTGAACACCTTCGATCACACGCTGCTGTTTTACCTGGGCCGGACCGTGACCATGGTCGCCAGCAAGGACGAGCTGGCGCAGCCGATCGCCTGGGAGCCGCAGAAATTCCTGCCGGACACGGCGGCGTTCGCGCGCGCCTGGCAGGCCGATCGCGAGGCCTTCGCCATGTTCAACGCGGACGACCTCGCCGGCTTCCTCCGGGACCATCCCGTTCCGATGCAGATCGTCGCGCGCGACGCGCGCCGCATCATCGTGAGAAAACCGTGAGCGCGGCGAGCTTCGCCCTGATCCTGACCGGCGTGCTGCTCAACGCCGCGGCGCAGCTGCTCCTCAAGGCCGGAACGAACGCGGTGGGGCATTTCGAGTTCAGCGCGCAAAACATCGTCCCGGTCGGCCTGAAGCTCGCGTTCGAGCCGCATATCGCGGGCGGGGTCGCCTGTTACGTCGTGAGCCTCGTCGTGTGGATCATGGGGCTGTCGCGCGTCGAGGTCTCGATCGCCTACCCGATGCTCTCGATCGGCTACGTCCTGAACGCCCTCGCGGCCTGGTACCTGTTCGGCGAGTCGCTCACCGCGCAGAAGCTCATCGGCATCGCCTTTATCGTCGCAGGTGTCTTTTTGGTCGCGCGCAGTTGAGTCCGTGGCCGGCGAATCTTTCCTGCCCTTTGCGCGGCCGACCATCGACGAGGCCATGATCGCCGCGGTGGCCGACACCCTGCGCAGCCGCTGGATCGTCACCGGCCCGCGGGCCGCGGCGTTCGAGAAGGCGCTTTCGGAGCGCTTCGGCGGGCGGCCGGTCCGCGCGCTCGCTTCCGCGACCGCGGCGATGCAGGTGGCCCTCGAGCTGCTCGACATCGGCCCGGGCGACGAGGTGATCGTCCCCGCGCAAAGCTTCTTCGTGACCGGCAACGTGGTCGAGCGCGCCGGCGCCACCGCGGTGTTCGTCGACGTGAACCTCGGCTCGCGCAACCTCGATTTCGCACAGGCCGCGGCCGCGGTCACGCCGAAGACGCGACTGCTGCTTCCCACGCACTACAACGCTCCGCTCGATCCCGACGTGCTCGACGCGTTCGCCAAGCGCCACAAGGTGCGCGTCCTCGAGGACGCCGCGCTTGCGATGGGATCGCGCACCTCGCGCGGCCCGGTGGGGGCGACGGGCGATCTCGTCTCGTTCAGCTTCCATCCCAACAAGAACATGACCACCATCGAGGGCGGCGCCCTGGCGCTCAACGATGAGCGCGAGGCGGCGATCGTGGACCAACTGCGCTTCCACGGCATCAAGCGCCTGCCCGACGGCACGCGCGACGTGGAGCGCGCCGGGGCCAAGTACAACTTCTCCGACGTGTCGGCGCGGCTGGGCCTGGAGCAGCTCACGCACCTGGACGACTGGTGCCGCGCGCGCGAGCGGCTCGCGCACCGCTACTTCGAGTGCCTCGCGGGCGACGACCTGCTCGCGCCGGAATGCCTGCCGCCGCGCAACAACCCCGGGCACAGCTGGAACATGTTCGCGGTGCTGCTGCCGCTGCAGGCGATGCGCTCGACCCGCAAGGCGTTCATGGGCGCGATGCAGAAGGAGGGCATCGGCACCGGCGTCTCCTACGAAGCGATCCACCTCACCACCCTCTTCCGCAACAAGGGATTCCGCGAGGGCATGTTCCCGGTCTCGGAGCGCATCGCGCGCGAGACGGTCACGCTGCCGCTTTTTCCCGAGATGCGCGAGACCGACGTCGAGCGCGCGTGCGAAAGCATGAAGCGCGTGATGCGCGGCAAGGCCGCATGACATGGCCGCGCCCGGGCTCTCCGTCGTCGTTCCCGTCTACAACGAGGAGGCGGTGCTCCCGTCGCTCTTCGCTCGGCTCTATCCGGCGCTCGACGCGCTGGGTGAGAGCTACGAAGTCATTTTCGTCAACGACGGAAGCACGGACCGGTCCGCCGCCCTGCTGCGCGAGCAGTTCCAGAAGCGGCCCGACGCCACGCGGGTGATCCTGTTCAGCGGCAACTACGGCCAGCACATGGCGATCGTCGCCGGATTCGAGCGCTGCCGCGGCGACCGGGTGGTCACGCTCGACGCGGACCTTCAGAACCCGCCGGAGGAGATCGCGAAGCTCCTCGCCAAAATGGACGAAGGCTACGATTACGTCGGCGGCGTGCGGCGCGAGCGCCGGGACAGCGCTTTCCGGCGCGGCGCCTCGCGGCTGATGAACGCGCTGCGCGAGCGCATCACCCGCATCCGCATGACCGACCAGGGCTGCATGCTGCGCGCCTACAGCCGCGACATCGTCGCCGCGATCAACAGCTGCCGCGAGGTCAACACCTTCATCCCGGCGCTCGCCTATACCTTCGCGCAGCGCCCCACCGAGATCGAGGTGGCGCACGAGGAGCGCGCAGCGGGCGAGTCGAAGTATTCGCTCTACAAGCTCGTCCAGCTCAACTTCGATCTCGTCACCAGCTTCTCGGTCAAGCCGCTGCATCTGTTCTCGCTGCTCGGCATGTTCATCGCGCTCGCCGCGGTGCTCGCCTACGTGGTCGTCATCGCCGAGCGCTGGGTTCTCGCCGACAGCGTGGCCGAGGGGCTGCGCGCGATCTGGGACCGCGACATCCTCGAGTTTTTTCTCATCGGCATCCTGCTGTTCGGCCTGGGTCTGCTCGGCGAGTACATCGGCCGGATCTACGAGCAGGTGCGGCAGCGGCCCCGTTACGTCGTTCAGGCCGTTCTCGAGCAAAAAGAGTGACAAAAGCGGTCGTCTTCGCCTACCACGACGTCGGCTGCCGCTGTCTCAAGGTCCTGCTCGATCAGCGGATCGAGGTGCCCCTGGTGGTCACGCATCGGGACGACCCCGGTGAAAACATCTGGTTCGGCAGCGTCGCGGCGCTCGCGCACAAGCGCGCCATCGAAACCATCACCCCCGAGGATCCCAATGCCCCCGAGATCGTGGAAAAAATCCGCGGCCCGCAGCCGGAGTTTCTTTTCTCGTTCTACTACCGCCTGATGCTCGGACCCGCCCTGCTCGCCGTTCCGAAGCGCGGCGCCTTCAACTTGCACGGCTCGCTCCTGCCGAAGTACCGCGGGCGCGCCCCGGTCAACTGGGCGATCATCCACGGCGAAACCGAGACCGGGGCGACGCTCCACGAGATGGTGGAGAAGCCCGACGCGGGACACATCGTGGACCAGGAACCCGTACCCATCCTGCCCGACGATCTCGCCGTCGACGTCTTCGGGAAAGTCGCGGGCGCGGCCGAGCTCGTGGTCAGGCGCAGCCTGCCGAAGCTCGTCGACGGCAGCGCGGTGCTGCGCGCCCAGGACCTTTCCAAAGGCAGCTACTTCGGCGGGCGCAGACCTGAAGACGGGCGTATCGACTGGAGCGCTCCGGCGAAACGGGTGCACGATCTGGTCCGCGCGGTGGCCCCGCCCTATCCCGGCGCGTTCACGGAGGTCGAGGGGAAACGGCTGCGCGTACTGCGCACGCGGCGGTGCGCGCAGAAGACCGGCGCGCGAGCCTCGCCGTTTCTCTACGCCGAGGGCGGCTGCTGCCACGCGGCCTGCGCGGACGGCGAGGTGCTGGAGCTCCTCGAGGTGGAGCTGGACGGCCGGCCGCTCTCCGCGCAAGAATTCGCCCAACGCATCGGCGACCGCAGGGTCCCCCTGCCCTAGGGAGTGCCAGTGAAAAGAATCCTCATCCTCGGAGTGAACGGCTTCATCGGCCATCATCTGTCGAAACGCATCGTCGCCAAGACCGACTGGGAGGTCTACGGCATGGATATGCAGACCGACCGCATCGCCGAGCTGCTCGGGAACAAGCGCTTCCATTTCTTCGAGGGCGACATCACCATCAACCGCGAATGGATCGAGTACCACGTCCGCAAGTGCGACACGGTGCTGCCGCTCGTCGCGATCGCGACGCCCGCGACCTACGTCAAGGAGCCGCTCAAGGTGTTCGAGCTCGACTTCGAGGCGAACCTGCCGGTCGTGCGGGGGTGCGTGAAGCACGGCAAGCGCCTGGTCTTTCCTTCGACCTCGGAGGTGTACGGCATGTGCGAGGACCGCGAGTTCGATCCGGAGGCGTCCCCGCTCGTCTACGGCCCGATCGACAAGCCGCGCTGGATCTACGCCTGCGCGAAGCAGCTGATGGACCGCGTGATCCACGCCTACGGCATGAAGGAAGGGCTCGACTACACCCTGTTCCGGCCGTTCAACTGGATCGGCTCGGGGCTGGACAACCTCGACGCGGCAAAGGAGGGGAGCTCCCGGGTGATCACCCAGTTCTTCGGCCATATCGTCCGCGGCGAGCCCATCAAGCTCGTGGACGGCGGAAAGCAGAAACGCGCCTTTACCTACGTGGACGACGGCATCGACGCGCTGATGAAGATCATCGAGAACCGCAAGGGGATCGCCAACCGGAAAATCTACAATATCGGCAACCCGAAAAACAACTACTCGGTGAGGGAGCTTGCCGGCATGATGGTCAAGCTCGCCCTCGGCTATCCCGAATACCGCGCGAACGCGAGGAAAGTGAAGCTCCTCGATACGACCGCGCTGCAGTACTACGGCAAGGGCTATCAGGACGTGCAGAATCGCGTGCCCAAGATCGCCGGCACCGTCAGGGACCTGGACTGGAAGCCGCGGGTCAATATGCCGGACGCGCTGAAGCGCATCTTCGACGCCTACCGGACCCACGTCGCCGAGGCGCGCAGGCTGGTGGAATGAAGCTCGCCCTGAAGATCGACGTCGACACCTACCGCGGCACCCGGCAGGGGGTGCCGCGTCTGGTCGATCTGCTCAAGAAACACGGCGCCGGCGCGACTTTCCTCTTCAGTCTCGGGCCGGATCACACCGGCCGCGCGATCAAGCGCGTTTTCCGCCGCGGCTTCATCGGCAAAGCGGCGCGCACCTCGGTGCTCTCGCACTACGGGCTCGCGACGCTTCTCTACGGGACGCTCCTCCCGGGCCCGGATATCGGCCGCCGCTGCGCGGAGGTGATGCGCGCGGTGCGCGACGCGGGATTCGAGGTCGGCGTCCACGCCTGGGACCACGTGAAATGGCAGGACGGTCTGGGCGGGGCCGACGCCGAGTGGACCGAGCGCCAGATGCGGCTTGCGCGCGGGCGCTTCGAGGAGATTTTCGGGGAGTCCGCGCGGGCGCACGGCGCCGCCGGCTGGCAGATGAACGTGCACGCGCTGCGCCTGACGCAGCGGCTCGGTTTCGACTACTCCTCGGATACCCGCGGCAGCTGTCCTTTCATACCGGTGTGGCGCGCCGAGATCGTCGCCTGCCCGCAGCTTCCGACGACGCTTCCGACGCTGGATGAGCTGATCGGCGTGAACGGAGTCACGAAGAAGAACGTCGCGGAGCACGTGCTCGATCTCACGCGGGAGTGCCCGGCCGGCGGGCACGTCTACACGCTTCACGCCGAGCTCGAAGGCGGAAAGCTCGCGCCGGCGTTCGAGGCGATGCTCTCCGGATGGAAGAGCCAGGGCTACGAGCTGGTGCCCTTGCGCGCCCTCGCGGAGGCGCTCGACCTGAAAAGCCTGCCGCGCAACGAGATCGCGATCGGCCCCGTCGCCGGGCGCTCGGGGTCGCTCGCGCTGCAGGGCAGGGAATATCTTTCATGAGCGCGCTCTTTCCGGGCTTCAAGCGCAGGCGCATCAGGACGGGCGGCGCCGCGATCAATCTCGTCCACGGCGGCGTGGGCCCGCCGCTGCTCCTGCTGCACGGCTATCCGCAGACGCACGCGATCTGGCACAGGATCGCGCCGGAGCTGGCGAAGCGGTTCACCGTGGTCGCCGCCGATCTGCGCGGCTATGGAGACAGCGAGAAGCCGCACGGGCTGCCCGATCACGGCAATTATTCCAAGCGCGCCATGGCGCAGGATCAGGTCGAGGTCATGCGGACGCTGGGGTACGACGAGTTTTTCGTGGCCGGCCACGACCGCGGAGGGCGCGTGGCGCACCGCATGGCCCTGGATCATCCCGCTCAGGTGGCGAAGCTCGCCGTGCTCGATATCGTGCCGACGCGCACGATGTACGCCAGCGTGACCCGCGAATTCGCCAAGGCCTACTACCATTGGTTCTTTCTGCTGCGGCCCGAGCCGATCCCGGAGAGGCTGATCGGCGCCGATCCGGATTTCTACCTCGAAAGCCACATCGGCACCCGCCACGCGGGCCTCAAAGCCTTCGCACCCGAGGCGCTCGCGGAGTATCGGCGCTGCTTTCGCGACCCCGCTGCGATCCACGCGAGCTGCGAGGACTACCGCGCGGCCGAATCGATCGATCTTGCGCACGACGAGGCCGACATCGATCGCAAGGTCGCCGCTCCGCTTCTGGTCCTCTGGGGAAAATACGGAACGGTCGAACGCTGTTTCCACCCCCTCGCCGATTGGGCGGAGCGGGCGGAAAATGTGCAGGGACGAGCGCTGGACTGCGGCCATTACATTCCCGAAGAAGCGCCCGCCGAATTGCTGAAGGAACTCGTGACGTTTCTTTCGTAACCCCGTGACAAGCTTGCTTTCACTTCCGGATTCGCGAGACAATGCGGCCTCGTCCTTCGCGAATGGCTCGGAGTCAAGGTGCCGGTCGCGCCCAGGAGGTTCCCGACCTTGTTAAAGCAGTCCGAGCAGCAAGCCGGTCCCGCTGCCGCAGCCGAAGCTTCGCGCAAATCCGTGCCTGCCCGCCGCCCCAGCGCCGGATCCAGGCCCACCAAGCTCTTCGTTCTCGACACCAACGTGCTGATGCACGATCCTACGAGCCTGTTCCGGTTCGAGGAGCACGACGTGTTCCTGCCGATCATGATTCTCGAGGAGCTCGACCACCACAAGACCGGCATTTCCGAGATCGCGCGCAACGCGCGCCAGGCGAGCCGGTTTCTCGACGACATCGTCGGCCACGCCGAAGGGCCGATCGCCGAAGGGATTCCGCTCAGGCGCCACGAGGCCGACAACGCCGGCGGGCGCCTTTTCCTGCAGACCG
Source organism: Burkholderiales bacterium (assembly GCA_035637375.1). Taxonomy (GTDB): domain Bacteria; phylum Pseudomonadota; class Gammaproteobacteria; order Burkholderiales; family SG8-39; genus VBDM01. Next base: position 3,448 of record DASPXL010000162.1, on the reverse strand, counting down.
AGGCGATCAACGGCCACATTCCCGCGAACCTGCCGATCGGCAAGACCGACAACCACATCATCGGCGTGGTGATCTACCTGCAAAAACGCGATCCGCGGCGCCAAGTGGTCCTGGTGTCGAAGGACATCAACATGCGCATCAAGGCCCGCGCGCTGGGCCTCACGGTCGAGGATTATTACAACGACAAGGTGCTAGAGGACACCGACCTGCTCTATACCGGCACGCGCGAGCTGCCCGCGGACTTCTGGGAGCATCACGGACGCGACGTCGAATCGTGGAAGCGCGAGGGCCGCGCTTTCTACCGTATCCGCGGGCCGCTGTGCGAGGACCTGCTGCTCAACGAATTCGTCCACCATGAGGGCGAGCGGCCGCTGCTCGCCGCCGTCAAGGAGATCTCGGGCCGGACCGCGGTGCTCGAAACCGTGCGGGACTATACGCACAACAAGAACAACGTCTGGGGCATCACCGCCCGCAACCGCGAGCAGAACTTCGCGCTCAACCTGCTCATGAACCCCGAAATCGATTTCGTGACGCTGCTCGGCCAGGCGGGAACGGGCAAGACATTGCTTACCCTGGCCGCTGGCCTTATGCAGACGCTCGAGGCCAAGCGCTACACCGAGATCATCATGACCCGCGTCACCGTTCCGGTGGGAGAGGACATCGGCTTCCTGCCGGGCACCGAGGAGGAGAAGATGACGCCCTGGATGGGAGCGCTCGAGGACAATCTCGACGTCCTCAACAAGACCGACGACGAGGCGGGCGAATGGGGCCGCGCCGCGACGCGCGATTTGATCCGCTCGAGAATCAAGATCAAGTCGCTCAATTTCATGCGCGGCAGGACCTTTATCAACAAATATCTCGTGATAGACGAGGCGCAGAACCTCACGCCCAAGCAGATGAAGACGCTGATCACCCGGGCCGGCCCCGGAACCAAGGTGGTGTGCCTGGGCAATATCGCGCAGATCGACACCCCCTATCTGACGGAGGGCAGCTCGGGGCTGACCTATGTCGTCGACCGCATGAAAGGCTGGTCGCATTCCGGGCACGTGACCCTGCAGCGCGGCGAGCGCTCGCGCCTCGCCGACCACGCCGCCGTAGCGCTGTAATATACGCAATAGACCGCGCCCGCCCGGCGTTCGCCGGTGCGCCGTTCCCGCAGACCGAATTCCAACCCGAACCGAAAGGACGATATGTTTCCCGCAATACCGAGAAGCATCGCTTTGGGGCTCGCGGCGGCGATGCTCGCCGCCGCGCCCGTCGCGCGCGCCCAGGAATTCCAGCCCTACGTCGGCCAGCAGGGCAAGGACGTGGTCTGGGTGCCGACCCCGGACGAGGTCGTCGAGCGCATGCTGAACATGGCGCAGACCAAGCCCGAGGACTATGTCGTCGATCTCGGCGCGGGCGACGGCAAGATCACCATCGCGGCGGCGAAGAAATTCGGCGCGCGCTCGCTCGGCATCGAATACAACCCCGACATGGTCGCGCACGCGCAGCGCAATGCACGGGCCGCCGGAGTGCTCGGCAAGGCGCAGATCGTCCAGGGCGATATCTTCGTTTCCGATTTCACCCACGCCACCGTTCTCACCCTGTACCTCCTGCCGTCGCTCAACATGAAGCTGCGGCCGCAGATCCTCGCCCTGCGGCCGGGCACGCGCGTGGTCGCGCACGCTTTCAACATGGAAGACTGGGAACCCGACGAGACTTCCGACGTGGACGGAAGGCGCGTCTATCTGTGGGTCGTTCCCGCGCAGGTGGCGGGCCGCTGGGCGATTGAGCTCTCCGGCGGCGGGTCGGAGAAGGCGAGCCTGAACCTCGATCAGCGGTTCCAGAAAATCAACGGCACGGCCTATCTGGGCCCGGTCCTCGCGGGCTTGCGCGAGCCGAGGCTGAACGGATTCAGGATCAGCTTCGCCTACGTGGACAACAAAGGCGTGCGCCGCGACTTCACCGGCCGCGTCACCGGCTCCCAGATGGAGGGCTCGTTCCGCAGCGACAACGGCGCCGAAGGCCGCTGGACGGCGACGAAGAAATAGTAGTTGAAACGGACGACTATGTCGCCGTTTCAACTCCGCGCGTTGGAGCCGGACCTTACGGCCGCTCAACGCGCGGCAGGCAGGTGCGGAAGAGATTGGGTTTTGCCCGCGAGATGAACGGCGCCGCAGGCGTCCGTTCCATCTCGCGGATTTAAACGGGCGCGAAGCTTCGCTTCGCGTCCCGCTTTAAAGGGTCTTGTGGGTTCCGTCGCAGTAGGGCTGGTTGCGGGTGTGCTTGCAGCCGCACAACCACAGCTTCTCGGCCTTCGCCACCGTGAACTTCACCGGGGTGAATTCGGTGACCTTGTGCGAACCGTCGCAAAACGGCTGGCTTTTGGATCTTCCGCAGCGGCACCACCAGTAATTGCCGGGAGCAACCTCCACCGCGTACGGGGACTTCTGCGCAATGGGGGGTTCGGCTATGAACGTGGATCTCTGCGCAATGTGGGGTTCGGCCATGATCTTTGTCTCCTCTACAGGGGCGCAAGGACTTTGCCGGGGGCAGGCAGTCGCCCCGCCGGTGGAAGTATAACCCGGCGTAAAGGGCCATCGAGGGCGCTTCCGCAGTATTTCGAATTCAAGTATAGCATCCGGTTCGTTCCTGTCAGTTCCACACCGGACATGGCCGACAAAGCGATCTTGACCCTCGATCCCGGATCCTCAGCCCTCGCCTTATAATCGAGCCGTGAAATTCCTCTTCGACCTCTTTCCGGTCATCCTGTTTTTCGCCGCGTTCAAGCTTTTCGACATTTACGTGGCCACCTCGGTCGCCATTGCGGCGACGTTCCTGCAGATCGGCTGGCTCAAGCTGAAGGGCCGCAAGGTCGAGACCATGACGTGGGCAAGCCTCGCGATCATTGCCGTGTTCGGCGGAGCGACCCTTGCGCTGCACGACGAGACCTTCATCAAGTTGAAGCCCACCGTGCTCTATTGGCTGTTCGGCGCAGTCATCGCCGCAGCCGATCTGCTGTTCCACAGAAATCTCATCCGCGCGATGCTGGGCGCTCAGGTGCTCATGCCCGATGCTGCCTGGGCGCGCCTCAATTGGAGCTGGGCAGCCTTTTTTGCGTTCATGGGCGCGGCCAATCTCTACGTCGCTTACAACTTTTCCACCGATACCTGGGTCAATTTCAAGCTTTTCGGCGGAATGGGTCTGATGCTCTTGTTCGTCCTGCTGCAGGCACTGTTTTTCGCCCGCCACATCGAGGAAAAGAAGGAGCCCAGGTGACGCAGCGCCTCTCGCGGCCGGGGCCGGCGGGGCGTGCGGAAAAAGCCGGCTTTCGCTGATGGACCTGTCCACGGCGATCCGCGAGCGGCTGGCCGGGCTGGAGCCGCAATCCATAGAGCTCCTCGACGAATCCGGCCTGCACGCCGGCCACCCGGGCGCGATCGCGGGCGGGAGCCACTTCCGCCTC
>DASPXL010000161.1:0-3796 GCA_035637375.1 Burkholderiales bacterium | reverse complement strand
CTCGCGCGTGATGGACACCTACTTTGGAAAGCATCCCCTGCACGTGGTGCTGGAGCGCACCGCCTGGCATCCGGCGCAGCACGCGCGTCAGCTGATGCTGATTCTCGAGACGCTGAATATCGAGCCCGATCGGAGGCTGACCGCGGCGGACCTCGCGGGCTTGCCGCTTCCTGACAAGGCCTGGGACGACGAGAAAGAAGCGGCATGAAATGAGATCGGAGGCCTCCCCTCGGCCTCAAGCCGCGCCGGCGAAGTCGTCGCCCTCCTCGAGCTCGGAAAAACGCACGGGCAGCACCTCCCGCGTGGCGAGCTTGCCGCTTTCGGTCTTCTCCAGCAGCACCAGTTGCTGCTTGTCGGGGATTCCGGTCGGGATCACCATCCTGCCGCCGGGCTTGAGCTGCGCGATGAGCGGCGGCGGGATCAAGTCCGGGGCCGCGGTGACGATGATCTTGTCGAACGGCGAGTGCTCGCTCCAACCGTAATAGCCGTTGCCCACGCCGACCTCGATGTTTCGATAGCCGAGGCGCCCGAGCCGGCGCCGGGTGTCGAGCGCCAGCTCCTCGATGATCTCGATGCTGTAGACCCGCTTGACCAGTTCCGAAAGAATCGCGGCCTGGTAGCCGACCCCGGCGCCGACTTCCAGCGCCACATCGCCCGGATCGGGCTGCAGCAAATCGGTCATGAGCGCGATGATGAAAGGCTGCGAGATGGTCTTGCCGTAGCCGACCGGCAGCGGCGAGTTGAGATACGCGTAGGGCCGCAGCTCCAGGGGCACGAATTCATGCCGCGGGATCTTGCCCATCACTTCGATCACCCTGGCGGCGAACGCGGACTTGCCGAGTTGCGCCGTGAGGAACACGGCATCGGCAACGACTTCGGCGATCATCTGCCGGCGCATCAAATCATGCTGTGCGTTCTCCATCGCACTGTGCTCCTCGGCCGCGGCTTTGCGCGCGGGGTCGCCGCAAAGACCTTCGCATCGAACCTTGGACCGGTCAAACGGCCCCAGGTTGCTGAGCTGACGCCGGTTCTCAGTGCAGGGCCGGCTTTTTGAGAAGATTCTGGCGGTCTGTCGAGGGCACGCGAACGCGCGACACCGTGCCTTCGCGCGCCAGGGTGAGCGGCACCTCGACGCCCGCGGAACCGACGCTCCAGATTTTCCGGAACAGATCGGCAAGGCCGCCGACGCGGCCGCCGGCGACTTCGATCACGATGTCGCCCACCTGCACCCCGGCGCGTTCCGCCGGCGCGCCGCCGGCGAGGCCCGAAACCACGACATGTCCCTTGACCTCGGTCGCATAGAGACCGAGCCAGGGGCGCGATGGCCGCTTCGCGCGGCCGAGCTTGACCATGTCTTCGAGGATCGGCTCGAGGAGGTCGATCGGCACGATCATGTTTCCCTGCACCGTGCGGCCGCCCAGCTCTTCCTGAACCATCAGCGAGCCGATCCCGAGCAGCCGCCCTTCTGCGCCGACCAGCGCCGCGCCGCTCCAGTGCGGGTGCGCCGGAGCGGTGAAGAGCGCTTCGTCGAGCACGTACTCCCAGTATCCGGCGAACTCCCGCTTGGCGATGAGTCTCGCCTTGAGCGCGTGCTTGCGTCCGCCATGACCGGCCACGACTACCTCATCGCCGACGCGGCACGACGCCGCGGTGCCGCGCGCGAGCGCCGGCGCGCCCAGCCGGCCCAGAGGCTGCACCAGGCCGAAGCCGGTCGGCTGGTCGTAGGCGAGCGGATGGCCCGGGACCGCCGTGCCCTTGTTCGTGTTCAGCCAAATGGTCGTCGCTTCGGTGATGAGATAGCCGATGGTGAGCACCAGCCCGTCGTCGCGGACGACGACACCGTTGCCGATCCGTTCGGTGCCGAGTATGCCGGCGGTAAAGGCGTCCTCGGGAACTTCGGCGCGCAACAGCACCATCGAATCGAGCGCCGCCTCCAGGTCGAAGCGCGCTTCCTCGGGCTTGGGCTGCATCTCGGGCGGAAACGCCCAGTTACTCAGATCCGCCATGGGATTCCCATTTCATCTTCGGCCTTTATTTTATGGCAGGGGCCGGCCCCGTGTCAGCGCCCCAATGGCGTTTCCCGGTACACTTTCTCGACGAAGGTGCCCATGAACATTCCGCTCAGCATTGCGATGGCGTCCAATCCCAGGACCTGGTCCCTATTCGACGGGAGAGTGAAGCCTGACGGCATCACCCTCATACCGAGCCCCGTGCATCCGTCCGAGCTCTTCTGGCGGCAGCTGCGCTTCGCCGACTTCGACGTTTCCGAGATGTCGTTTTCCTCGCTGATGATGGCCAGATCGAAGGGTGACGACCGCTGGATCGGCCTGCCGATCTTCACTACGAGGAAATTCTTCCACGCCGAAATCCTGGTGGGAAGGGATTCGGGCATCGAGCGGCCTGCCGACCTGAAGGGGCGGCGCGTGGGCGTCCCGGAATACCAGCAGACCGCCGCGCTCTGGACGCGCGGGGTGCTCGAGCACGAGTTCGGCGTTGCGCCGAAGGACATGCAGTTCTGGATGGAGCGCGGCCCTTCCCACAGCCATCGGGGCGCGGTCGGCTTCACGGCGCCGCCGGGGGTTACGATCCACCAGATCCCGCCTGAAAAAAACATCGGGAGCATGATGCTCTCGGGGGAGCTGGACGCGACGATCCATTACATAGTCAATCCCAACCTCGTCGATCGCAGCACCGCCGACCTGTGGCACCACCGCGACATCAAGCCGCTCTTTCCCGATCCCGCGGCGGAAGGAATCCGCTACTACCGCAAGACCGGCATCTTTCCCATCAACCACGGCATGGTCATCCGCAAGGAGATTGCAGGCAAGCACCCCTGGGTCGTCCTGAATCTCTACAAGGCGTTCGAGCGCGCCAACGAGATCGCGGACCGGGAGCGCCTGGAGCACGCCGAATATCACTTGGCCGCCGGGCTGCTCGCGCGAGAGACCGCAGAGGCTTTGCGCACTGCGCTCGTGCGCCACGGCATCAGGGCCAACCGCAAAGTGCTCGAGACCGCGGCGCTCTACTCCCATGAGCAGGGCCTGACGCCGCGCCTTGTAGCCCTCGACGAAGTTTTCGCCGCGAGCGCGATGGAGCAGTGAAGGCGCAACGGCATCACTGCGCGACGTTCTTTCTGCCCAGCAGAGCTTCACGGAAACGCTGTTTCAGATAGGCGCCGTCGCGCGGCGGCAGAGCGAGCGGCAGGGTCTCGGGCTTCACCTTCACCTGATAGAAAAGCGGGCCGCGGCCGCCGAAAACGCCCGAGCGCATCGCCGCGATCCCGGCGCTCTTTCGGACAACGCGCGTCTCGAACCCGCACGCTCGGGCGATCGCGCCGAGATCCACGCCGTAGCCGGTGTGGGTCTTCTGCATGCCGGTCTCGCCGTAGCGCTCGTTGTCGAGGACCGCGACCGCGAGATTGGCCGGGCGCTGGACGCCGATGGTGGCGAGGCTCCCCAGCCCCATCAGCATTTCGCCGTCTCCGGTGACGACGAGGACGCGTCGCTTGGGCTGCGCAAGGGCAAGTCCCAGTCCTATCATGCACGCCGATCCCATCGCGCCCCACAGGGGAAAAGTGAGCGGATGATCGCCCGCAGCGGTGCAGTCCCACGCCGCCGATCCGAGGCCCGCGACGACGAGAAGCTCGCCGCGCCGATCGAGCAGTGCGCGAACGACCTTGCGACGATCGAGCTCTGCGCTCCTCAAGGCTTGTCCCCGAACGACTTCGCGCCGATCATGGCCTGCGAAATCGGCACCGCGACCGCGCCGCAGCCCTCGAAAGCGAGCTTCGCCGCCG
>DASPXL010000160.1:0-2252 GCA_035637375.1 Burkholderiales bacterium | reverse complement strand
CGCACGGCGAGGCCCGAGTCGCGGCAGTGGCGCGCGAGCTCCGAAGGCTTGACGAATCTCGCGTAGTCGTGAGTCCCTTTCGGCAGGAGCTTCAGCACGTATTCCGCGCCGATCACGGCGAGCAGATAGGCCTTCAGATTGCGGTTGATGGTGGAGAAGAATACATGCCCTCCCGGACGGGCGAGTCGGGCGCAAGCGCGAACGAGACTCGCCGGGTCGGGCACGTGCTCGAGCAGTTCCATGCACGTGACGACGTCGTAGGCGCCTGGTGAGCGCGCCGCGAGATCCTCGGCGGAGATCGCTTCGTACGCCACCGCGATCTTGCTCTCAAGCAGATGAAGCTGCGCCACCTTCAGCGCCTTCTCCGAGAGATCGATGCCTGTCACGCGCGCTCCGCGCTTCGCCATGGCTTCGGCGAGGATGCCGCCGCCGCATCCGATGTCGAGCGCCGATTTCCCGGCGAGCGGGGCGAGCCCGTCGATCCAGTCCAGGCGCAGCGGATTGATCTGGTGCAGCGGCCTGAACTCGCTCTCCGGATCCCACCAGCGGTGCGCGAGCGCGCTGAATTTTTCCAGTTCCCGGGGATCGGCGTTCATGTCCGGCCCAGCTTAGCGCTCGAGACAAAAATAAAAAAGCCCCGCCGAGGCAGGGCTTTGTGAGACACGCTGCTTTACTGCTGGGCGGATCCGACCGCCTCGGATTCGACGCGGCGGTTCGGTTCGAGGCAGGCGATCAGCTCCTTGGTCTTGCCCGATCCCTTGCACTCCTTGACCGGTTGGCGCTCGCCCTTGCCTTCGGTGTAGATCCGGCTCGCGGCGATGCCCTTGCTGACGAGGTAGGCCTTCACCGAGTCGGCGCGGCGAACCGAGAGCTTCATGTTGTAGGCGTCGCCGCCGAGGCGGTCGGCATGCCCGACGGCGATGATCACCTCGAGGGTGACGGCGCGGAGCTTCCCGACCAGGTCATCGAGCTTGCCTCTGGCATCGGGCCGGATCACGTACCGGTCGAAATCGAAATTGACGGTGGAGGCGACGGTTACCTTTCCCACCTTGGACACGGGCGGCGGGGGCGCCGCGGGACGCGGCGCGGGCTTGGGCGGTTCCGGAGCAGGTTCCGGCGTGGCTGCGCAGCCTGCGAATGCGAGCAGCACGATCGTCGATAGCGCGGTGCTCAGTTTGCTGGTCATGCTTTCCCCTTCTTGGTTGTCGTCCGGGATCGGTGGAGTTCCGTAGCGGGCTTCAGAATTCTGCTGCTAATTTATTGTGCCATAAAAGAATCCGCTTGTTCAAGTCCAGGTTCTCGAAGCGCAGAAGCCGCCCTTCCTTCACTCTCGGCTCCCCACCTACCCACACGTGCGAAACGTGCTCGCGTCCCGCCGAATACACCAGATGCGAGACCGGGTCGTAGCACGGGAGAAGCTCCGGCCCATCGAAGGCGACCGCGCACAAGTCGGCGAATTTGCCCGGCGAGAGCGAGCCGATCGAGGCGTCGAGGCCGAGGGCGCGCGCGCCGTGCAGCGTGGCCGCGGCCAGAGCCTGATGCGCCGGCATCGCCTCGGCGTCGTCGCCCACCGCCTTGGCGAGAAGCGCGGCGGTGCGCATCTCCTGGAATAGGTCCAGGCGGTTGTTGCTCGCGGCGCCGTCGGTGCCCAGTCCGACGTTGATGCCGTGCTTCAACATGGCCGCGACCGGGGCGAGGCCGCTCGCGAGCTTCAGGTTCGACGAGGGGCAGTGGGCGACCGAAGCCCCGAAGCGTGCGAGCATCTCGATTTCCTGCCCGGTCACGTGCACGGCGTGCACGGCGATGAGCCGGGGTCCCAGCAGCCCGAGCGCGCGCAGGCGCTCGAGCGGCCGCGCCTTGAATTGCGCGAGGCTCTCGTCGATCTCGCGGCGGGTCTCGTGCAGGTGGACGTGGATGGGAAGGTCGAGCTCTTCGGCGATGGTGAGGACTCTCGCGAAAGTCCGGTCGCTCACCGTGTAGGGTGCGTGCGGGGCCATGCAGAAGGACAGGAGCGGCTCTTCCTTGAGCGCGTCGCGCGCCGCGAGGCCCTTGGCGATGTAGTCGTCCGCGTCGGCCGCGTAAGGCGTGGGGAATTCGAGCGCGATGATGCCGAGCGCCGCGCGGATTCCGGCCGCGAGCGCCGCCCGCGCCGCAGCCTCGGGGAAAAAATACATCTCGTTGAAGCAGGTCACGCCTCCGCGCAGCATCTCGGCGCAGGCGAGCAGCGTGCCGTCGTATACGAATTCGGACGA
>DASPXL010000159.1:0-4242 GCA_035637375.1 Burkholderiales bacterium | reverse complement strand
TTCCCCGACCGCGTCGTCGTCGCGCGGAACGGGTCGACCTACTTCCGCCTGACCGGAACATCGATGGCGACCGCCGTCGTGTCGGGCGCCGCGGCGCTCCTCCTGGCGGGGCGGCCGAACCTCACCCCCGATCAGGTCAAGGCGCTCCTTGTCGGCACGACGCAGCCGTACGGGGAGGATAGCGGTCAGGTTCTTCCCGATCCGATAGCGGACGGCAGCGGGCTGCTCGATGCGAACGCCGCCACCCTGGCTGTGCCGTGCGATGCGGCACCCGTGTCGGGTGGGTTCCTGGTCGGCACGCTCTCTAACCCGACTCCCGTGGCCTGCGCCAATCGCGGGCTCCGGCCCGCCGACGGCTTCGCCCGCGCGCTGTACCCGGTCCTCTTTGGTTCGCCGCTGCAGTGGCAGGATCCGCTGCTCGGCGGCATTTTCTGGAACCTGCTCACCTGGGACACCCTGGTCTGGAACAGCGTCGCCTGGGATAACTTCGCCTGGGACAGCGTCGTCTGGGACAGCGTCGTGTGGGACAGCGTCGTGTGGGACAGCGTCGCCTGGGACGTGTTCACGCTCGACTGATCCAACAAGTCTCGGGGTAGCTGCCTCGATCCTCGCGCTGACGCTGGCGAAGCAGGGCCGGGGCGGCGCCCGCGACGAGCGGATGGAATCTTCGTCTCTTCGAAAAACCTCGCGCGTTTCGCGATCCGGCTGCGACCCCGGTTTTCAGCTTTCTGTGGATTGTTCGGGGCGCTTTGCATAGAATCCGCATTCCTCCTTCCTTTCCCGGGGACATGACGCGCGTTCTCGTCATCGACGACAACGACGACTTCAGGAAGCTTGCGCTGCAGTGGTTCCAGAGCCACGGCATCGAAGCCGAAGGCGCCGCCAACGGCGTTCAGGGGCTGGCGCTGCAGCGCGCCCGGCCGGCCGACGTGATCGTCACCGATATCTTCATGCCGGAAAAGGAAGGCATCGAGACGATCCACGAACTGTGCAAGGAATTTCCCGAAGTGAAGATCATCGCCGTGACCGGCCTCGAGCCGCTGAGGAATTACGACGTGTTCGAGGTCGCGCGCCAGGTCGGCGCCGCGAAGACGCTCAAGAAGCCGTTCAAGTTCGAAGACCTGGTCGCCGCGGTGCGCGAGCTGACCGGGGGCTAGTCGGTGGGCCGGGCGCGGGGTTGCCGCGTCGCAAGCGAGGCCCGGGGACGGTTCATAATATCCGTTCGCTTGGGGGAGATTCCTATGGACGAGCATGGCAGAAGGCGCCGCGAGCTTCTGCTCGCCGGGGCTGCGGCCGGTGTCGCGACGGCGTGTGCCGTTCCGTCCGGCCGCGAGCGCTCGCCGCAGCGGCAGGCGAAGCAGTTCCACAACCAGCCGGCGCAGAGCCACCAGCAGCAGTTCCTCGTCGATCTGTGGGAGCAGGTCGGGAAGGAGACCGACGGCCGGCTCGCGGTCACCGTCCATCCGCAGAACAACAACATCCCCGGCTCCGACCCGGCCGCGCTCGAAATGCTGCAGGCGGGCGAGCTCCAGTTCTTCACCCTGATGGGCGGCATCCTCGGCCGCAAGGTGCCGGTCGCGGAGATCCAGGGGCTGCCTTTCGCGTTTACCAGCCACGCGCAGGTGCACCGCGCAAACGACGGCGCGCTCGGCGAGTATCTCGGGCGCGAGTGCGCGGCGAAAGGCATCTACCGCTTCCAGTACGGGCTGCTCGAGAACGGCTTTCGGCATATCTCGATGGTGGACCGCCCGATCCGCACGGCCGATGACCTGCGCGGGGTGAAGATGCGCGTGCCCGACGGCCAGATGTTTCGCGACCTCTTCACCTCGCTCGAAGCGCAGCCGGTGACGGTGAACATCCGCGATCTCTACGATGCGCTGAAGACGCGGCGCGTCGACGGCCAGGAGAATCCGCTCGTCATCACCGAGGTGAACAAGCTCTACGAGGTCACCCGCTACGTCTCGATCACGAACCACATGTGGTCGGGGTTCAACCTGCTCGCCAATCTCGGGTTCTGGAACGGCCTGCCCGCTGACGTGCAGGAGGTGGTGCAGCGCAACGTGAAGAAGTACGTCGCGCTGCAGCGCGCCTACACCGACAATCTCAACCGCGAGCTCGAGACGAAGCTCGCCGCGCGCGGACTGGTGTTCAATACCGCCGACGTGAACACTTTCCGCGCGAAGCTCGGCGGCGGTTTCTATCAGCGCTGGAAAGCCGAGCTCGGCGCCACGGCCTGGACCCTCCTCGAGGGCGAGGTCGGCAGGCTCGGTTGAGCGCGGGTCCCCGTGCAGTTACTTGGTGGAACATCCGGCGTGCGGCGATTTCTGCTTGCGGTGTGCTGCGCGGCGGCTTGCGTCCAGGCCGCGCCCGCCTTCAAGGGCGTGGACGTCACCGGCCAGGGCTACGGCGGCGAATTCCGGCTCATCGGCCACGACGGCAAGCCGCGCACCCAGGCCGACTTCGCCGGAAAGCTCGTCGTGCTCACCTTCGGCTTCACTCGCTGTCCCGACGTGTGCCCGATTTCGCTCGCCGCGCTTGCCTCGACAATGGACGCGCTCGGCGAGGACCGCAAGCGCGTGCAGGTGATCTTCGTCACGGTCGATCCCGAGCGCGACACGCTGGCGCTGCTCGTCAAATACGTGACGGCGTTCGAGCCGGGCTTCCTAGGCCTCGCCGGCGACGCCGAGGCGACGCGCGAAGCGGCGCGCGCCTTCAAGGTTTTCTACCAGAAAGTGCCGATCTCGAAGGGTGACTACACCATGGACCACAGCACCGGCTATTACGTGCTCGACAAGAACGGCCGCCCGCGGCTTTTGTTCCGCTACGGACAGCCGGTCGCCGACATGGCGTACGATATCCGCCTGCTGCTGCGCGAGTAGAGTAGTAACAAGCCCCGGACAACGAACGACTGAGCAAGGAGGCTCACATGAACAAGACTCGGAGAAGGTTCGCACTGGTATCGCTTTGCCTGACCCTCGGCCTCGCGAGCCTGTCCGCGCTCGCGCAAGGCTCATGGAAACCGGGCGCGCCGATCCCGCAGGGCGCGAACGAAGTGATCGGCGCCAACGTCGGCGGCTACGTGCTTGTGTACGGCGGCCAGGATCCGGCGAACAAGCCGATGGGCCTATTCTGGAAATTCGATCCCGCGGCGAACCAGTGGACGCAGCTGCCGTCGAACCCGGTTCCGGTGCACCACGGCGCCGCGGCCGCGATCGGCCACAAGTTCTACGTGTTCGGCGGCTTTCGGCTGCCCGACACCGGCAAGGTCGGCTGGTATCCGGAGAACAAGGCCTGGGTGTTCGACATGGATAAAGGCACGTGGAGCGCGCTCCCGCCCATGCCCACGCCGCGCGGGGCGCTCGCCGCGGTCGCGGTCGGCAAGAAGATCTACGTCTCCGGCGGCGCGAAGATTCCCACGGGCGTGAACCTGCCCGACGGTCTCAGCGGCGGCGGCCCCGTCGAGCTGCTCGGCACGCTCGAGATGTTCGACACCGAGACCAGCACGTGGAAGCAGATGAAGCCGATGTCGCTGCCCCGCAACCATCACAGCGTCGCGTACGCCGACGGCAAGATCTACGCGGTGGGCGGGCGCGTCGGCTCGTGCTTCTCGAACGGCTGGTCTTCCAACGTCTCCATGAACGAGGCCTACGACGTCGCAACCGATACCTGGGTGACGCGCCTGCCGATGCCCACCGCGCGAAGCGGGACCGGAGCGGAAGCGCTCGACGGCAGAATCCACGTGCTCGGCGGCGAAGGCTGGGTCGAGGAGTTCGGCGGCGTGTTCCGCGCGCACGAGGCGTACGACCCGAAGACCAACAGCTGGGCGAAGCTGCCGCGCATGCTCACCCCGCGCCACGGCTTCGCCACCGCGCAGATCGGCCGCAGGATCTACGCGGTTTCGGGCGTCAACAACGCGGGTGGCGCAGGCACGCTCTCCGTGGTGATGGTGAACGAAATTTACGAGCCGTAAACAAACAGGAGGAGAACATGCATCGGATCGCATACACAGCTATCGCATTGCTAGCCGTTCCCCTGGCCGCCGCCGCGCAAGGATGGAATGTGCCGCCGGAAAGCCAGCGCTGCCCGTCGAAGTGGGGCGCGGGCGACGAGCGCGGCTCGGGCAACCACATGAAGAATCGCGAGACCGTGCTGCGCGGCGCGCGGCTCATCAAGACCGGCGAGGTGATCGAGCTCGGCCACGTCCTGGGGCCCGGCATGCCCTTCTTCGGCACGCGCATCTTC
>DASPXL010000158.1:0-4077 GCA_035637375.1 Burkholderiales bacterium | reverse complement strand
ACACCGTTCAGGTGTCGTTCTTCGGGCAACGCGACAACCCGCCCTACGGCAGCCTCAACCTGCACGCCGTCTGGGACGTGCACATGGTGCGCAGGCTCGTCGCCGGGCGCGGCGGCGAGCGCGCCTTCGTGTCGGCGTCCCTGAGCGAACGGGACAAAGCCGCCTGGGAAAAGGGCTCGATTTCCGGCTGGGTCGCCGAGAGCCACGCGATCGCCGGGGATTTCGCATATGCGGCGCTCCCGGCGGCTGCTTCTTGCCGGCGCAAGATCACGGGGGTCGTTGCGCTCGGCGAGGTGTATTACGACCAGGCGGCGCCAGTGATCGAGGTCCAGATCAGAAAGGCAAGCGTCCGTCTGGCAAAGGTGTTGAACGAAGCGCTGGGGCGGTGACGCCGGACGGCGGGTCCGGTACAGACTGCGCCATTCCGTATATGATTGGCGGAGGTCCCCCTTGAGCGGGCGGCGCGCCGACCGCCCGGGAAGGCCCCGGTATCCATGTCATCGATGCTACGTACTGAAAGCGAAGTCGCCGTTCCGGGCGGCGAAGTCCTGTTTCGCGCGCTTTTCGGACAGTCCGCGGTCGGGATCGTGGTGGGGTCGCTCGAGGGCCGCTTCGTGCGCGCCAACGAGGCGATATGCCGCATGCTCGGGTACGGCGAGGATGATCTCCTGCAAAAAACCGTGCGGGACATCACCCATCCCGACGATCTGGAATCCAACCAGGAGTTCCGGCAGGAGCTCCTGTCGGGAAGATCCCACGCGCGCGTCTATGAGAAGCGTTACATGCGCAAGGACGGCACTCCCATCTGGGTCCAGATCGTGGGGACGCTGGTGCGCGACAAATCGGGCGCGCCGCAATGCTTCGTCGTGCTGGTTCACGACATCACCGAGCTCAAGGGAGCCCAGGACGAGCTCAAGGCGAGCGAATCCCGGTTCCGCCGCATGGTGGAGCTGAGCTCGGACTGGTACTGGGTGCAGGACGAGAACTTCCGCTTCCGGGAGCTGGTGGGGCTGGAAAAGCGGGGGGTGGAACCGGAGTCCTTCATCGGCAAGGCGCGCTGGGAGCTTCCCAATCTCGGGCCGCTCCCGGAAAAAGTCTGGCAGCAGCACCGCGAGAAGCTGGAGCGCCGCGAGCCGTTTACCGACTTCGTGTTTCTCGCCTACGAAAAATCAGGCGAGCTGCGCTATCTGAGCGTGACCGGCGAGCCGGTCTTCGATGCGCAGGGGGAATTCACGGGGTACCACGGCGTCGGCAAGGACGTCACCGACCAGGCGCGCGCGCAAAAGGCGCTCGAGGACAGCGAGCACCGCTACCGGATGCTGTTCGACATCCATCCCCATCCGATGTGGGTGGTGCACAACAAGACCCTAGCTTTCCTCGCCGTCAACCAGGCCGCAATCGCTCATTACGGCTATTCGAGGGAGGAGTTCCTGTCGATGACGGCGGAGCAGATCCGTCTCCCGGACGACGTAGGCCAGCTGCTCAAGAACTTCCAGGACCAGAGCCGCGACTACATGCAGCGCGTGACGAGGCACCGAAAGAAGAACGGCGAGCTGATCGACGTCGAGGTGACCGCCTTCAACCTCGAATTCGACGGCCAGCCCGCGCGCCTCGCTGTGGTGGACGACATCACCGAGCGCCTGAAGGCCGAGGAACGGGTCCGCGAAATCGAGCGGAAGTACCGCGCGCTTCTCGAATCCCGCGAAGGCGCCGGCGCGCGCCGGCGCTAGAAAAGCGGTTTTGACCGCCCGCCTCAGTCGGCGGTCGCGCCCGTGCGGCGCACAAGGTCCCCGTAGGTTTTCGTGTCCCTGCGAATTTCCTCGGCGAGCTGCTCCGGAGTCCCGGGGGAGGGCTCGAAGCCCAGGATCTTGAGGCGCTCGAGGACGTCGGGATCGCCGAGCTGCTTGTTCAGGTCGGCGTTGATCCTGCGCACGAGCTCCGGGGGCGTGCCGCGGGGCGCGAGCACTGCAATCCAGGCATCGACCGCAAAACCGGCGGGTCCGCCCACCTCCTCGACCGTGGGCACCTCGGGCGCCGATTGGGAGCGATGCTTCGCCGCGACGGCGATCAACTTGATGCGTCCAGCTTTCAGCAGCGGCAGCGCCGAGCCGAGAGTGGAAAGCATCCAGTCGAGATCGCCGTTCGCGATCGACGCGTAGATTTGCGACTGGTCCTTGTACGGCACGAGAACCATCTTCGTGCCCGTGCGGTATTCGAGATCGGCGCCTCCGAGGTGCGACGGGCTGCCGACATACGGCGCGCCATAGGTAAGCTTGCCCGGGCTGGCTTTCGCGGCCGCGATGAGCGCCCGCACCGTCGGGTAGGGCCCGTCGGTTTTCACCGTGACGAAAAACGGCGTGCGGTAGATCATCCCCACCGGCACGAAGTCCTTCTCCGTGTCGTAGGGCAGCTTCTTGTACAGCGCCGGGTTGATCGCCACGTGCGCGTTGCTGACGATGAGCAGCTCGTGGCCGTCGGGCGCCGCGTTTTTCCCCGCCTCGATGGCGATGAAGCCGCTCGCACCGGGCCGGGAGTCGACGATCACCTGCTGGCCCCAGGCTTTCGCGAGCTTGTCGCCCATGATGCGCATGAATATCGAGGGGCCCGCACCGCTCGAATAGGGCGCGAGGATCTTCACCACTTTCGTCGGATAGCCCGCTTGAGGGGACTGGGCGAGCGCGGACGTCACTCCGCCGAGCCACGCCGCGGCGAGAATGATCAGGCGCGGCGCAGACTTGCTCTTCATGGTTGCCTCCTTCCAGGCGCTCAAACCCGGTGCGGGCAATCAGTATGCCATTCACGGCGACTCAGCGGTTGACCGAGTCGATGTCCCATGCGGCGATCTGCTTGTAGCGCCCGGAGATCTCGACCAGCGTTTCGCGGCCGATCACATCCTCGATGCGCCGGAAGGGCTTCCCGCCGGTGATCGAATCCACCGTCTCGATGATCAGGTCGGGGGGCGCGCTGCGGTTGGTGAGGACGATGGGCGCGGTCTTCGGAAGGCGGTCCGCCTGATAGGCCTGCAACGCGGCCGCCGGATCGCGCGAAGCCTTGAGCAGCTGCGCGAGCCGCTCGGCGTCGAGAATCGCCTGCGCGCCGCCGTTGCCGCCGCGCGGGTACATCGGGTGCGCCGCGTCGCCGAGCAGCGTCACGCGCCCGAAGCTCCAGCGCTCGACCGGATCGCGATCGACCATCGGGTACTCGAGCACGAATTCCGCGCGGCGCAGCATGTCCGGAACATCCAGCCAGTCGAAGCGCCAGTCGAGGTAGTAGCCGATGAAGTCCTCGAGGCGCCCGGGCTTGTTCCAGTCGTTCTCGGCCCAGCTGTCCTTCTTCACCTCGCAGGACCAGTTGAGCGTCTGCGTGCCGTCGGGATGATTGCGGACCGCATAGACTACGAGTTTCCCGGTGCGCAGCGGCCCGGCCCGCGTCACGCTCGCGCCGGTGAGGAAGGGCTTTGCACGCGTGACCCCGCGCCACAGGTTGATGCCGCCGAAGAACGGCCGTCCTTCCTCCGGATAGAACTGACGCCGCACCGCAGAGTGGAATCCGTCGCAGGCGACTGCGACATCGGCGCGCACGGACGCAAGCGGCTCGGCGCTGACAGGGTGCTCGAAATGCACCGTGACGCCGCGCTCGTCCTGGTCCACGCGCCGGCACTTGTGGGCCATGACTACGGCGTCCGCGCCGATGCGCGAGCTGACCGCGTCGTGGAGCACGGCGTGCAGGTCGGCGCGATGGAACGAGTAATGGGGAAACTCGTAGCCGGCGTAGCGCCCGCAGGGCTCGCTGAAGATCAGCTGGCCGTACTGGTTGAAGAACGTGAACTCGCGCGCCTCGACGCCGACGCGCGCGATCGCTTCGCCGAGCCCCAGCTCGAACAATCGGCGCATCGCGTGCGGGAAAAGATTGATGCCGACCCCGAGCGGCTTGAACTCGGCGGCGGCCTCGTATACCCGGCAGGGAATGCCGCTCGCGTGCAGGTAGAGCGCGAGCGTCAGCCCGCCGATGCCGCCGCCTATGACCGCGACTTCCAATTTCCCTCCTCCTTCAAGGAAGCTTCCCGCCCGGCCGATC
>DASPXL010000157.1:0-4480 GCA_035637375.1 Burkholderiales bacterium | reverse complement strand
TCCATATCCTCGAGAACCTGAAGCTCGACGAGCTCGTCGCCAAGCGCGTGTACGAGTTCGCGTTCACGATGCAGCCGCTCAAGATCTACGGCGCTTCGGGCTCGACGGTGGCGCCCGCCGCGATCCGCTGATCGGTCTGCGTGAATTCCGCGCCCGTCGACGGATCCCTCGCGCGAAGGCTCACGCCGCCGTGAGCAGCAGGAAGCTCCCGTGGCCGAATGCCTCGCGCACCGCCTCGCCGTCGTGGCGGCGCAGCTCGCGGGTCTTGCCCGATTCGAGAGCTAGGCGAGGTGCTGCGGGGCCCCGATGATGAGTCCTTGCGCGAAATCCACTTCGATAAGACGCAGCTGCTCCAGCACCTCGCGGCTCTCGACGTACTCCGCGATGGTCTTGATGCCCATGGCGTGGCACTTCTGGTTGATCGATTCGGCTTTCTCCGAGGCGGCGAGCCCGCGGTTGATGTCCTTCACGATGCCGTAGGTGAACTTCACGAAATCGGGCTTCAAGGCCTTCAGCATGTTGAACGAGGCGTCGCTGCCGTCGAAGCCGGCGATGGTGAAGCGGCAGCCGGCGGGCTTCAGTTGCGCCTGGATGTTTTTCACCTGGTCGGAGTGAAGGAGAGCGGTGTCCCAGCCGAGCTCGAACGATAACGTCCCCTCGGGCAGCCCCGCGCTCTGGATGTTCTTGGCGACGAAGTCCGCGAATTTCGGCTCGCGCAGCGTGTCCTCGGAAAGGTTGACGCCGTTCGCGGGGACCGCCCAGCCGGGCTTCTGGGCGTGCGTTTCCTGAATCCAGCTCGTAAGGCGGCTCACCACCCAGCGGTCGACATAGGGCAGCAGCCGGTACTCCTGGAGCATGGGAAAGAACGTTCCCGGCGGAAGCAGCTTCTCCTCTTCCTCGCGAAAGCGGACCAGGATCTCCTGAAACGGCCGCTCGTTCCCGGCGGCGGCCAGTCGCAGGATCCTCTGGGCGTAGAGGACGAAGCCGCCCGTCTTCAGCGCCGCAACGAGCTTGTCGGCGATGTTCTTCTGGATCGTGCTTTCGTCGTCCATGAGCAGGGTCATTGTGCGTCGTCCCGTGCCGATCGTGGATTTTTTCCCGGCACGGAAGGACGCAAGAATCGTTCCTGAATCGGCGCCCGGGGTTGGCCGCGTGCGGCTGCGGTTTCGGGCCTCGGATGCGCCTCCGGTGCGAGCATGCTCTTACGCGAGCGGTATTCTGATCGCGGTGCGGCGGATGCAGCGGCATGGTGAAGTAGCCCGATCGCACGGGCTCGAATGTGCCGCATCGGAGCACGCTCGTCAACGCAGGCTGGAGGGCCGGCGCAACAAAAAGCCCCACCTCCATGCGGGCGGTGGGGCTTGCGGAGAACGGGACGGCTCAGGCCGGAACGGGCTCCTTCTCCTTGACGCTTCTATCGGGGGCGGCCGGCCTCGAGGGCACGGAGGACTGGTCCTGCCTCTTCATGTCGTCGGCCAGCTTTTTCCTGCGCGCTTCCTCGGTTTCGCGCGCTTTCCTGTACATCTCGTCGAACTCGTAGCACATAAGCGCTCCTTTCGTATCAAGCGACGGGCGGGTCTCCCTTGTCACGCCTTGGAGTTGTCGGTTCATGCTACGCCTCGCGCGCAGGAAGTTCAATGGGAGCAAATCGCGAAACGGCCCGGACCAGTAAACCTGTGTTACCGTAACACAAGATTGCCCCTTTCCCACGCGATGAACGCGAATCCGATCGTAGCCATCCGGTTTGTTGCGCTTGCAGCCGGCGCGCTTTTCTTCGGCACGGCTATTGCGCAACGGCAGGCGTACCCTGCGAGGACGATCCGCCTGGTTGCGGGCACCTCGCCCGGCGGAATTACCGATTACCTTGCGCGCATGTCCGCCGAAGGTCTTGCGGGCCAGCTCGGCCAGCAGGTCGTGGTGGAGAACAAGGCCGGCGCCACCGGCAACGTCGCGATCGAACATGTCGCGAAGTCGTCTCCCGACGGCTACACGCTGCTGCTGGTCGCGGGCGGAAACGTCGTCATCACGCCGTTTCTGTACGGCTCGCTCGCGTTCGATCCGCTGAACGATATCGTTCCCGTATTCAACGTCGCCGGCGCGCCGCAGCTCCTCGTCGTGCCGGGGTCGCTTCCGGTGAAGGACCTGCGCGATTTCATCGCGCTCGTCAACGCGAATCCGGGAAAGATGAACTATGCCTCCGCCGGGCTGGGGAGCACCACGCATCTCGCCGCCGATCACTTCGCGCGGCTCGCGGGGGTGCAGATGGTGCATGTTCCCTACAAGGGCACGGGGCCGGCCCTCACCGATCTCGTGGCCGGCCGCGTGCAGATGCTTTCGGTGGGCTTCGGGCCGGTTCAGGTCCATCTGAAGGGCGGCGCACTCAAGGCGCTCGCGGCGGCCTCTAAAACGCGCCTCGCCGCGGCCCCGGACGTGCCGACCTCGGCCGAAGCGGGACTCCCCGGCTGGGAGATGACGACCTGGTTCGGAATCTTCGCGCCGAAAGGCACGAGCCCCGAAATCGTGCGCCTGCTCAATGCGAAAATGCAGGCGGTGATCGACGATCCGAAGGCGAAAAAGCGCATGCTCGATTCGGGCATCGAGCCGATCGGCGGACCGGAGCAGGCGTTCGCCGAGCGGGTTCGCTCGGACTATCGCGCCTGGGAGCGGGTGGTCAGGGCTTCCGGGGTGAAACTCGATTGAACCTGAAGGGACGAGAATGAAAATCTGCCACTACAACGAATACCAGGTGGGGGCGGTGATCGCGGACCGGGTTCATCCGCTCGGCGAAACGCTCATCAAGGCGGGGCACCTCAAGCCCGGCTACACGATGCTCGAAGCGATCACGGTGCTTGCGAACGAGCCCGCCGCCATGAAGTGCGCGCGTTTCTCCGCGCAGAGCAGCTCGTCCGCACCTATCGCCTCGGTGAGACTGCTCGCGCCGATTCTCAATCCGCCCGCGATCTGGGCTGCGGCGGCGAACTACAAGGCGCACCAGGCGGAGATGCGCGAAAAAATGGGCTCCTCCGACCGCTCGGCCCTGAGCAAGGACGAGCTGATGGCGGAGTTCTTCCTCAAGCCCGCCTCTTCCATCGTCGGCCCGGGCGGCCCGGTCATCCTGCCGAAGATCTCGAAGGACGTGGATTTCGAATGCGAGCTGTGCGCGGTGATCGGAAAGACCGCGCGCCACGTCGGCGAAGAGCAGGCTCTCGATCACGTTTTCGGCTACACCATTCTCTGGGACTTCAGCCAGCGCGATCCCTGGGGCCGCGGCAGGCAGAACACGCGCAACATCCGCAAGGGCTTCGACACCTTCACGGGCCTGGGGCCCTGGATCGTCACGCGCGACGAGATCGACGATCCCCAGGATCTCGCGATCCGCGTCGAGCAGAACGGCAAGCCCGCAATGAGCGCGCACACCGGCGACATGATCTGCACTCTGCGCGAGCACATCCGCTTTCTCTCGGGCGTGACGACGCTCAAGGCCGGCGTGCTCATCACGACCGGCACGCCGGCGGGCGTGGCGAAGCTCGCCGACGGCGACCACCTCAGGGGCAGCATCGAGAAAATCGGCGAGATGGAGGTCGAAGTCCGGGCCGAGCGCTAGCGGCGCGGGCCGCAGAAAGACCGATCACGCGAGCGCTACGGAAGTGAGACTTCCGCTTCGGGGTGCCTCAGTGCATCTCCCGGAAGCGATCCTGAGGTCAAGCAACGCGTCGCGCATGGGTTATTTCGCGACGCTCGACCGGCCGTACCTGCGTTCGCTCCAGTGTAACCACGGCTACTGTTTCTCCGTCCAGCGAAACGAACTCCACCTCAAAAGCCCCGCCCTCGCGATATACATGCACGACCGTGCCGACATCGCCGGCAGCAAGCTTCTCGTCAACCAGGTTCGCCGTAAGGACAACACGGTCATGCTCTTTGATTGTGTTCATGTTCGCTCCTACAAAGGATAAGCCGTGATAAATCGCGGCGGATTCCCCGTCTCGATGATCCACACTGTGCGCACCCGTGGCGTTCGGCCATCGGGAGCCGATATCAACCCGTCCACAGTGTAGCGTGTCCCATGCACCGACTCCACGACCGTGGTCACCGGGTTCGAAATCCCCACGGCTCGCAAGGCCGCACCAAGCAGTTCCCACTGTTCCGACTTGAATCCGAAGCTCATAAAAAACGCCGCCTTGCCACGGCCGTCAGGATGCGTCGAGGAAAGCAGATAGTCCGTGATCTTGGCGCGATCGACATATGCCCGCTCGCCGTCAGGAAGCATCATGGTCCAGACTTCTTACCACATGATAGGCTAAGCTGGCCGTCGCCAGTTACTTGCTTGGAGCCCCCGGCTCGCCGCGCGATCGTAACGATGCCCGCGGGGACTGCTTTGGCGTAAACTCGCGAAGGGCAGCCGAACAAGACCCGATGAAATCGTCCTGCGCCGCGTCGAGCCGAGGGAGAAAGCGCATGCCCAGGCGCAGCATCGCCGCCG
>DASPXL010000156.1:0-2981 GCA_035637375.1 Burkholderiales bacterium | reverse complement strand
GCGTCGATCGCGGCGATCGCCGCCTTGCCGAGCGCCATCTTGGCGCGCTGCTGCTCCTCCTGCAGGCTCCAGTCCCTGCCGACCCTGAGCCGGCGGATGAGCGGCTTCAGGCTCAGCCCCTGAACGACCAGCGTCACCGCGATGACGACGAAGGTGAGAAAGACGATGAGATCGCGCTCCGGGAACGCGTTGCCGTCGGCGAGCGTCGGAGGCAGCGCGAGGGCGGCGGCAAGCGACACGATGCCGCGCATGCCGCACCAGGCCATGATGAACACCTCGCCTTCGACTGGCGGCGCGACGAACTGGCCGAGCGAGGCCCTGAGCATGAGCGACAGGTAGGTCGCCGGGTAGACCCAGGCGAAGCGCACGATGACTGCGACCACGCTCACGAACGTGCCGTAGAGGAAGAGCTGCGCCAGCGAGTAGTCGGTGAGCCTCGAGACGATCCCCGAAAGCTGCATGCCGATGAGGATGAAAATCAGGCTGCTCAGCAGGAACACGAGCAGGTTCCACACCGAGCGCGCGATGATGCGCATCTCGGCGGAGACGATCTCCGGAGCGTAGCGCCCGCGCACCAGGCCCGCCGCGGCCACGGCGAGCACGCCCGACAGGTGCAGCGATTCCGCGAGGATGTAGGCGACGTAGGGCACGGCGAGCGTGGTCAGCACCTCGATGAAGGCGTCCCCGAGATAGCGGTGGATGAAGACGAAGAGCCGCGCCATCAGGACGCCGACGACGACGCCGCCGACCGCCACGCCGACGAACTCCAGGCTCGCCTGCCACAGCGAGAAGGCGCCGGTCAGCACCGCGGCCACCGCGAACTTGTAAATCACCAGGCCGGTGGCGTCGTTGACCAGGCTCTCGCCTTCGAGCACGGTGACCACGCGCCGCGGGATGTTGAGCCGCGACAGGATCGCGGTCGCCGCGACCGCGTCGGGCGGCGAGACGATCGCGCCGAGCACGAAGGCGGCGGACCAGGGTATGTCGGGAATGAGGAACTTCAAGGTCGCGCCGACGGCGAGCGTCGTCACGATCACCAGGCCGATCGCGAGCAGCCCGATCGGGCGGATGTTCGCCTTGAAGTCGCGCCAGGAGGTGAGCAGCGCCGCCTGATAGAGAATCGGCGGCAGCACCAGCACGAGCAGGAACTGCGGATCGAACTGCAGCTGCGGCAGCCGCGGCACGAAGCCCAGGGCGCCGCCGCCGATCACCAGCGCGATCGGGTAGGGAAACTGGAAGTGCCGCGCTACCCAGCCGAGCGCCACCGCGCACAGCAGCAGGAACAGGATGACCTGCAGCAGAGCCATGGTTCCCCCTCGACTGAAGCGCCATTAGATCACGCCCTGCGGCCGCGCACCACGGCGCCGGCTCCCGGAGCCGGAGGCCGCCGGGATTCCGGCAGGGCAGGCGGCCGCGCGAAAGGCATGCGGGAGTTTGACCGCCACCCCCCCGCTTGTTAGCCTAGCGCCCATGAAGTTCCTGCGAGCGCTCATCGCGCCATCGGCGCCGACCCGCGGATAGGCGGTCGCGGGAACGCCGATGCATCCGGGGCTGACAACCAGGACCGCCGCGCTCCTTGCCGCAGCGTTGGTAGGCGCCTCGGCGCTGGGCTACTGGGGCGTCAGCGCCTACCGGAAGAGCGAGCTGCAGAAGGCGGTCACCGCGCTCGTCAAGGATACGAGCGAACGCTTGCAGGCGGCGCTCGCCATCGAGACGGGAACGATGCCCGCGGACCAGACGGTCGGCAGGCTCGACGACCACGCCCAGGAAGTGGACAAGCACGTGCTCGAGCTGCGCGACATGAGCGCCTCGCCCGACCGCGCGCTGGTCGACGCCGCTGAAGAATACATGCTCACCGTGAGGCAGATCCTGCGCAACCAGGCCGCGAGCCATCGTTACCGCATCCAGGTGTCGGCGAGCGACCGGGCGCTGCGCGATCACATGCGCTCGGCAAAACGGCGCTCGGGGTCCTGGATCCAGGAGGCGCTGCGCGCAAAGGACCGCCTGGAAAAGGACTACTCCGACTACCGGCTCTCGGCCGAAGCGCTCAGCCGGCTGCTCGAGTCGTATCCCGATGCGAGAAAGAAGCTCGCGCTGCATGTCGGCGGGGCGCTGCTCGCCGACGAAGGCACCGCCGCCGCCGCCCGCAGGCGCGCGCTCGAGAGCTCGAAGCGCGTCGCCAGCGAGGTCGAGAGGGCGAGGCAGCTTGCCGCCGTGCGCTGAAAAGGAAAGAAAATGAATTCGACCGGAAAAGTCGCGATCGTCACCGGCGCGGGCAGCGGCATCGGCCGCTCGGTCGCGCTCGCCTTCCTGAAGGACGGCTACCGCGTCGCGCTCGCCGGGCGGCGCAAGGACCGGCTCGATCAGACCGCCAAGGACTCGGGCGCGGGTGAGCGAGCGCTCGTCGTGCAAACCGACGTCACCGACCCAAAATCGGTGCAGGCGCTGTTCGCGGCGACAAAAGAGAAATTCGCCAGGCTCGACGTCCTCTTCAACAACGCCGGGATCGGAACACCGGGCGGCATCATGCTCGAAGATCTTACCCTCGAGCAGTGGCAGTCCGTGGTGAACACCAACCTCACCGGCGTGTTCCTGTGCACGCAGGAGGCCTTCAGGATCATGAAGAGCCAGACCCCGCGCGGCGGCCGCATCATCAACAACGGCTCGATCTCGGCGCACGCCCCGCGCCCGAACTCCGCGCCCTACACTTCGACCAAGCACGCGGTCACCGGCCTCACCAAGTCGACCGCGCTCGACGGCAGGAAGTACGACATCGCCTGCGGCCAGATCGACATCGGCAACGCGCGCACCGACCTCGCGGCGAGGATGGCGAAAGGCGTGCCGCAGGCGAACGGCCAGATCGCGGTCGAGCCGCTGATGGAAGTCGAGCAGGTGGGCGCCGCGGTGCTGCACATGGCGAACCTGCCGCTCGAGGTGAACGTGCAGTTCATGACCATCATGGCGACCAAGATGCCGTTCAT
>DASPXL010000155.1:0-1698 GCA_035637375.1 Burkholderiales bacterium | reverse complement strand
TTACCCGGGCTTTGCGGGCGACGGGGCTCGAGCCGAGCCGGCTCGAGCTGGAGCTCACCGAGAGCGTGCTCGTCGACAATCGCGACGAGGCGATCCTGATCCTCAAGCGCTTGAAGACCCTCGGCGTGCAGATCGCGGTGGACGACTTCGGCACGGGGTATTCGAGCTTGAGCTATCTCTCGCGACTGCCGATCGACTGCCTCAAGATCGACCGCTCGTTCGTCAGCCGGGTCCAGGAGCGCGGCCGCGACGCGGCGATTGCGCAGGCGGTGATCACGCTCGCGCACTCGCTGGGACTGCGCGTGGTCGCGGAGGGGGTCGAAACGGACGATCAGCGGGAGTTCCTGCGTTCGCACGCCTGCGATCTGGGGCAGGGCTACCTCTTTTCGCGTCCCGTGCGTCCCGATGCGATCGCGCGGCTTGTCGCGGCCGGTTAGGATCGCTGGCGTCAAATCTTCAAAATTTATTTTCGAAACCCCACGGCTGGCGCGTCGCTCCGCGACGTTCCCGCAACGAAAACCTTATAAACCCCGCCGGGGCGTGCCCTCCGCCGCTCACCCCACTGCTTTGCCGTAGTAGCCTTCGTCGGTTGCCTGGATTCTCTTCTGTAACTGGCCTACAGTTATCCTGCTAAAGTTGCAGGCCGACACCGCGCCGAAAACCATGTCCAAACCGGACGACTACGAAGTCTACGCGATCAAGTATGCCACGCTGGCACGCAAGGCGAGCGAGAACTTCATCGGCGGCGACCCGCACGAGGCGGCGAGCAATCTCGACTATTACGTCTGGCTGGCGCGCTCGGGGGCCCGCACCTTCGTCATCGACACCGGCTTCGACGCCGCGGTCGCGAAGCGCCGCGGGCGAAAGATGATCACCCCGCCCGACGAGGGCCTGAAGCGCCTGGGCGTCGACCCCGGCGCGGTGAAGGACGTGATCATCACGCACCTGCACTACGACCACGTCGGCAACTTCGACCTGTTTCCCGCCGCGATCTTTCATCTCCAGGACGACGAGATGTCCTACGCGACCGGCCGCCACATGGCGCACGAATTCTTCAGCTACGCCTACGAGGTGGATGAAGTGGTCGCGATGGTGCGCAAGGCCTACCAGGGGCGCGTGCGTTTTCACGACGGCGACGCCGAGCTCGCGCCCGGCTTGTCGCTGCACAAGATAGGCGGGCACACGAAGGGCTTGCAGGCGGTGCGCGTGCGCACGCGCGTGGGCTGGATCGTGCTCGCTTCCGATGCGTCGCACCTGTACGCGAACATGAGCGAAAAGCGTCCGTTTCCCATCGTCTACGACGTCGGCGAGATGGTCGAAGGCTACCGGCGCCTGCGCGAGCTCGCCGATGCGCCCGAGCTCATCGTTCCGGGCCACGATCCGCTCGTCATGGAGCGCTACGCGGCGGCAAAGGCCGGACTCGAGGGAATCGCGGTGCGCCTGGATCAAAGCCCCAAGACGCAAACGGGTCCCTGAGGGTCGGAAGGGGTGAGCGCGGCTTGACCGTCCGCGCGAACCTGCTGCAATATGAGGCGCAAAATCGACCTCGCCATGCACGGGGATCGAAACGGAGGAATAGGACATTCCGTATGATCGTCACCCATGGATGACGTCCTCGTTCTCGCCCGCGCCCAGTTCGGGCTGAACATCGGGTTCCATATCCTGTTCCCGAGCCTCACCATCGCGCTCGGGTGGATC
>DASPXL010000154.1:0-3747 GCA_035637375.1 Burkholderiales bacterium | reverse complement strand
GGCAGCCGCAGCACGCAGTCGGCGCGCATGCCGTTGGAGAGCGTGTACTGCAGCTCGAACGCCGCGCTCGGCAGCACGTTCCTCACCAGCGCCTCGAGCTGCACCTCGCCGAACGCGCCGCGCGAGCGCTTGTCCCCGAGCAGCTCTTGGAGGCTGACGACGCTTCCGGTGAGGCTCTCGATCTTTTTCTGCGCTTCGTCGATGGTCGCGAGGCGCTGCATGACGTTGACGAAGGTGTCGTTGGTCTTCTTGAAGCCTTCGTCGAGGCGCTCGTCGACCTTGCCCGCGATCTGGTCGAGCCGTTGGTCGATCTTGGCGGAGAGCCGCTCGCTCGAGTCGGCGAGGTTCCGGCCGAGCCGGTCGCCCTGCTGTGTGAGCCCCAGGTGCAGATCGGTGAGCATCGCGCGGTGCTTCTCCTCAAGGAGCGGCGCAACGGTCGCGACGGGATCCTTCAGCCTGCGCTCGAGGGTGGCGATGCGCCACGCCGCCCAGGCGAGAACCAGGAGCGCGATGACGGCGATCACCAGGGTGACTTCAGCCATGCGGCATTGTAACGCTCCCTCACCCCATCCCTCTCCCGCAGGCGGGGTGAGCCGGGGTTTCAGCAGACATGCCTGCGCATGTCTGCTGCCGGCGAACGCCAACCGCGCTGTAGCGCGGTTGGCCGGGGCGCGGTGCGAGCGCACGCGAGCGGGTGAGGGTTGTTGAGGTTCACTGCGCCGCGCGCAGCGCCGCCATCGGCGGGCGGCTGAGCGCGGCGCGCGCGCCCGCCCAGGCGTTGAGCACAACGCAGGCGAGCCCGAGCGCGGGCCCGGCGAGCCAGACCCAGCCGTTCCAGACGAACTCGAGCTGGAACACGCGTGTCGCGAGCGTCCAGCCGATCGCGGTGGCGCCGGCCGAGCCTAGCAGCCCCGCGATCGCGCCGAGCACGGCGAACTCGGAGCGCTGGGCCGCGAGCACCTGCGAGCGGCTCGCCCCGAGCGCGCGCATCACCGCCGCCTCGTGCGTGCGCTCGTCCTGGGTCGCGAGCAGCGCCGCATACAGCACCAGCACCCCGGCGGCCAGCGCGAACAGGAACACGAGCTGCACCGCTCCGATCAGCTGGTCGATCACGATTTGCACCTGCCGCAGGATGACTCCGACGTCGATCACGGTGACGTTGGGGAACGCCTGCGACAGGCGCAGCGTCAGCAGGACGTCGCCGGGAGGCGCGTGAAAGCTCGCGATGTAGCTCGCTGCAAACCCCTCGAGCAGCGCGGGGGTGGTGATGAAAAAGAAATTCGGCCGCATCGAGTCCCAGTCGAGCTTGCGGATGCTCGTGACCGGCGCCGAAAAGCCCTGGCCCGCGGAGACGAAATCCAGCCGGTCGCCCGTCCGGATGCCGAAGCGCTCGGCGATCCAGTGCTCCACCGAGATCGCCCCGCGCTCCAGATCGTCCGGACCGAACCACGCGCCCTCGCTGACCTTGTTCTCCGGCGGCAATGCGGGCAGATACGTCACGTTGAACTCGCGCTCGATCTGGCGCCTGGCGCGATCGTCCGAGTAGTCCTCCGCGCTCACCTGCTTGCCGTTGATTGCGACAAGGCGCGCGCGCACCATGGGAAAGGTCTGCGGACGCTTCACGCCGTTGCGCTCCAGGAACTCGCTAAGCGCTTGCCGCTGCTCCGGCTGGATATTGACGAGGAAGCGGTCGGGCGCGTCCGGCGGAAGCCTTTTGCGCCAGGTGTCGAGCAGATCGGCCCGGACCAGGGTCAGGAGCAGGATCGCGGTGAGCCCGACGGCGATCGCCGTGATCTGCACCGCGTTGGCGCGCGGGCGGCGCAAGAGGTTCGCGAGGCCGTAGCGCCACGAGACGCTGCCCGTCCGCCCGAACCGCCCGATCAATTTCAAAGCGCCGTAGCCGATCGCGGCGAAAACCCCGAATGCGCCCGCGAAGCCCCCCAAAACGTAGCTCGCGAGCTTCAGCTCGCCCGCCTGCCACAGGAGCAGCGCGAACACCGCGCCAAACCCCAGTATGTATACAGCGAGCACGCCCTGCCGCGGGGGGCCCACGTCGCGCCGGATCACGCGCAGCGCCGGGACCTCCTTCAACTGGAGCAGCGGCGGAAGCGCAAACCCGAGCAGGAGCACTAGCCCGGTCGCCGCGCCCTGCAGCGCCGGCGCGGGCCCGGGCGGCGGCAAAGTCCCCGGTATGAGGGCCGCGAGCCACCAGGCGACGACGCTCTGCACGAAAAATCCGAGCACGCAGCCTGCGGCCGAGGCCGCGAACGCGAGCAGAAGAAACTCCCGGGAGAAGAGCGCGAAGAGCTGCGACTGCGCGGCGCCAAGGCAGCGCATCACTGCGTAGCCGTCGAGGTGCCGCCGCGTGTAGCGCCGCGTGCCGAGCGCGACCGCCACCGCGGACAGAATGACCGCGAGCATCGCGGTGAGCCCGAGGAAGCTTTGGGCGCGGTCCAGGCCCGCGCGCACCTCGGGCCGCGCGTTCTCCAGGCTGTCGATGTGTTCGCCCCGGCCGAGACGGGCCCTCGCCCATTGCTCGAACCGCTCCACTCTCTCGCGCTCGCCCGCGGCGAGCTGCTGATAGCTGATGCGGCTCCCGGGCTGCACCAGTCCGGTGGCCGGTAAATCGTCCAGCCGCATCATGAGGCGCGGGGCGAAGTTCATGAAGGACACGCCCCGGTCGGGCTCGAGCGTCAGCACCGCGCCGACGCGAAAGCGCGCCCGGCCGAGCTCGACCGCGCCGCCAGGGCGGACTTTGAGCGCCGCCATCATCCGTTCGTCCAGCCAGACGGTGCCCCGCGGCGGAATCGCATCGATCTCGGCGTCCGCGGTATTGAGGGCGGGGGCGACGCGCAGCTTGCCGCGCAGCGGATATCCGGGTGTCACCGCCTTGACCGCGGTGAGCAGCGCTTCCTTGCCCGCCCTCGCCATGCTGACGAAGGTCACGCTCTCGGCGCGGGCGAGGCCCAGCCGGATGATCTCGTCGCGAAACTCCGGGCTCCAGGCGTGGTCGGCGGTCATCAGCACGTCGGCGCCCAGCACCTGGTGCGCCTCGCGGGTGAGCGCCTGCCGCACGCGGTCGGCGAAAAAAGCGACGCTCGAGACACCGCCCACCGCGAGCACCAGGGCGAGCGCGAGGACGCGCAGCTCCCCCGCGCGCCAGTCGCGAAGAAGCATCCGGAGGGCGAGACGCAGCATCGCCGATCAAGCTTCGCCGCCGATTCGCCCCGCGACGAGCCGGATCTTCCTCGCGCAACGGCCGGCGATCGCTTCGTCGTGGGTGACAAGCAGAAGCGTCGTACGCGCTTCCGCGTTCATCTCGAACATCAGGTCGATCACCCCGGCCCCGGTCGCGGCATCGAGATTGCCGGTCGGCTCGTCGGCGAGCAGGAGCTTGGGCTGCGTGACGAAGGCGCGAGCGAGCGCGACGCGCTGCTGCTCCCCTCCGGAAAGGGTCTTCGGGTAATGCCGCAGGCGCTCTCCGAGGCCCACGCGCGCAAGCATTTTCGCCGCCAGATCCGCCGCGCCCGGATCACCCGCGAGCTCCAGCGGCAGCATCACGTTCTCGAGCGCGTTCAGCGCCGGGAGCAGCTGGAACGACTGGAATACGAAGCCGAGCAGCCGCGCGCGGAGCGCCGCGCGCCCGTCCTCGTCCAGGCCGAAGAGATCCGCCCCGTCGAGCCGCACCCGGCCCGAGCTCGGCGTATCCAGGCCGGCGAGAAGCCCGAGGAGCGTCGATTTTCCGGA
>DASPXL010000153.1:0-4257 GCA_035637375.1 Burkholderiales bacterium | reverse complement strand
CAAGCGTGGTGTCAGGTCTTGCAATCACGCATCCAGCCTAACTATAGTTCGAGCGGACGCGCATAAAGCCGCGCGCCGCTCAACAAGACTAGGCGTCACCCGATGATCACCGTTCTCGTTGTCACCGCGGTAGCTCTGGCCATCGTAGCGGCACTCATTTACTGGTACGCATTCGCGGTCGCTGAGCGCACATCACGTCCTGCAATTTCGGAGGAGGCCATGAAACTTTTTCACCCTCGACGATTGCTATACCCCTTGGGGATGGTGGTGACGATCGGTTTGGCTATGGCACTAACTGCACCGACGCCTTCCGATGCCGCCGAAATCAAGGTGTTGACGAGCCGTGCGATGCACCACGTGCTAACCGACCTCGGCGGCACGTTCGAACGCACCAGCGGACACAAAGTCACGCTGGTTCTCGCGCCGCCGACCGAGATCATGAAGCGCGTCGTCGATGGCCAGATCGTCGATGTCGTCATGTCCGGGGCCACAGTCGATAACCTCGTGAAACAGGGCAAGATCGCGGCGGGTGATCGTGTGCTCCTCGCCCGGGTTGGTATCGGTGTGGCGGTTCGCGCGGGGGCGCCGAAGCCGGACATCAGCTCTCCTGAAGCGCTCAAGCGCACGCTGCTCGGCGCGAAGTCGATCGTCTATACCGACCCGGCCGTCGGTGGAGCGAGCGGCATCCATTTCGAGAAGGTGCTCGATCGTCTCGGCATCGCCAAGGAAGTCAAAGCCAAATCGACCAAGAACCCGCTCGCCGCGACCAAGCCCAGCGCCGAGTTCGTGGCGCGCGGCGAAGCCGAGCTCGGCATCCAACTGATCAGCGAGATCGTATCGGTCCCCGGCGTCGAGCTTCTCGGGCCCCTGCCGGGCGACCTGCAGTCCATGACCGCGATCTTGGCGGGAATTCTTAAGACCGCGCCGGAGCCGGAAGCCGCCCGAACGTTGTTGAGATTCCTGACCTCGCCTGCCGCCGCGCCGGCCATCAAGGCGGCCGGCATGGAACCGGGAAGCCCGTAACGGTCCCGTCTTCGGCTGTAGCTCCACATTGATCGGTCCGGAAGCGTGGGTGGACGACCAGAAAGCGCGCACCGGCGAGGGAGAATACTTCTTCAGCCTGAATCGCTACCTTTTCCTCGCCCGAAAGCCATGAAACCTCCCTATACCGGCCAGTGCATGTGCGGCGAGACGCGCTATCGCCTCAACGAGGAGCCGGTCACCGTCTACGCGTGCCATTGCACCGACTGCCAGAAGCGCAGCGGCGGCGCCTTCGGCATCTCGCTGTGGGCGCCGCGCAACGCGATGGAGGTGATCCAGGGAGAGGCGCCGCGGCACAGCGCGCCGACCAGCGATGGTCGCATGCGCCACTTCCGCATCTGCCGCCGCTGCCTGACCAAGCTCTGGTCGGAGCCGGAGCGGCGCCCGGATCTCGCGATCGTGCGCGGTGGCACGCTCGACGACACCTCGTGGCTCAAGCCGGTGGCGCACATGTGGATGCGAAGCGCGCAGCCCTGGCTCACGCTGCCCAAAGGCGTGAAGCGCTACGAGACGCAGCCAGAGAATTTCGCCGAGCTGATCGACTTATGGAGAAAACGATGAAGGCGCAAATGAAAATCGTGAGTACGTTCGTGGCGCTCGCCGCGGCGGCTGCGACTGCGGCCGCGCAGGGCTATCCGTCGCGCGCGGTCCGCGTCGTCGTGCCGTTCTCGCCCGGCGGGGTCGCCGACGTTATCGCGCGCACGGTCGCTCCGAAGCTCGCCGAGGCGTGGGGGCAGCCGGTGGTGATCGAGAACCGCCCGGGGGCGGGCGGCTCGGTCGGCGCGAGCGCGGTGGCGCGCTCGCCGGCCGACGGCCACACGCTGCTCGTGCATGCCTCGGGCTATGCGATCAACGCCGCGATCAACCCGAGCCTGCCGTACGATCCGCGCAAGGATCTCGTCGAGGTCGCCGCGCTCGCGAGCCAACCTATGGTTCTCGTGGTCGGCACCGTCTCGGGGCTGCGCAGCGTCGCGGACCTGATCGCCGCGGCGCGGCGCCGACCCGGCCAGACCAACTACGGCTCGGCGGGCGCGGGCACCGGGACGCACTTCAACGCCGAGAAGTTCAGGATCGCGGCGGGCTTCGACGCCGTGCATATTCCCTACAAGGGCGGGGCGGAGGCGATCCAGGACACCATCGCCGGCCGCATCACCTTCACGTTCACTACCGTCACGGCCGCCCTTCCGCACATCCCGGATGGTAGGGTGCTTGCGCTCGGCGTGAGCAGCGCGCGGCGCACGAGCCTGCTGCCGGAGGTGCCGACCATCGCCGAGGCCGGCCTGCCGGGCTTTGAATACTCGTTCTGGAACGGTCTCTGGGCGCCGGCCGCAACCTCGGCCGAGCTGGTGGACAAGATCTCGCGCGACGTCGCGCGCGTGCTCGCGATGCAGGAGGTGCGCGAGCGGTTGACGCGGCTCGGCGCCGAGCCGATGAGCATGACGCCGGCCGAGTTTGCGCGCTTCGTGCGGAGCGAGATCGAGGACTCGGCGCGCATCGCCAGGACGGCCGGCATCGGCTTGCAGTGAGGACAGACCATATGGCAGACGTCCACGAAGGCGGTTGCGTATGCAGGGCGGTACGTTACCGCGTGTTCCATAGCAGACTAACAACCAAATTGAGGCCGACGCTAAGCTTCCCCCGAATTAGTTGACACCTCGGGCTAACGGCTCGGAGGTGTGAAATGGCAAGGGCAGGACCACGAAAGATTGCACGCTACGGCGAGCAATTCAAGGCGACGGCGGTGAAGCTGAGCAGTCTGCCAGGTGTTCTGATCCAGGATGTGGCTGCGGCACTGGACATTCACCCCTTTATGCTGTCACTGTGGCGCAAACAAGTGCGTGACGGGGTGATCGTGGCCAAGAGTGCGAAGCTCGATGTGCAGACTCGCGCGGAGTTGAAACGCCTGCGGGAACTGGAACGTCAGTACAAGGTGCTGAAGGAGGAGCACACGCTGCTAAAAAAAGCCATCCGGTTTG
This sequence comes from Burkholderiales bacterium, assembly GCA_035637375.1. GTDB lineage: Bacteria > Pseudomonadota > Gammaproteobacteria > Burkholderiales > SG8-39 > VBDM01. Next base: position 1,240 of record DASPXL010000153.1, on the reverse strand, counting down.
CTTCCGATCGAAAGCGGAAATCTTCGAGTTCATCGAAGCAAACCGGGCCGAACACAAAGTCGCACTGATGTGCCGAGTCTACGGAGTGACCCGGGCCGGGTTCTATGGCTGGTGCTCACGCGAGCGTAGCGAGCGAGAGCACCAGAACGAGACACTGACCAAACGCATTGGAGCGGTGCACCGGGCAAGCCGCGGTACCTACGGCAGCCCACGCGTGTACCGGGCGCTGCGCCAGCAGGGCTGCCCAGCGAGCGAGAACCGCGTTGCTCGACTGATGCGCAGGCACGGCATCAGGGCCCGGGTGGCGACGATTCGCTACACCAACCCTACCCTGCAGCGCTTCTTCGCAGCCGCACGCAACGAGCAGCTCGGTGTCGATCTGAAGGCGCCCGACCAGGTCTGGGTTGGGGACATCACTTACCTGAAGGTGGGGGGCATCTATCGCTACCTCGCGGTGGTGATGGACAAGTACTCGCGCCGGGTGCTGGGCTGGGCCTACGGCAGGCGAAAGGACGTGGCGCTCACTCTGAGGGCGCTCGATCGTGCGGTGCGTTACCGAAAGTCCCCGCGGGGCCTGATCTTCCACACCGACCGGGGCATCGAGTACGCCGCCGGCGCCTTCAAGGCGCGCCTTACCGAGCTGGGCATTACCCAGAGCATGAACCGTCCCGGAAAAGTCACCGACAACGCCTACATTGAATCGTTCTTCCATTCCATGAAGAGTGACATCGTGCACGGCTTGACCTTCACTGAGGACCGCCAGATCGAATCGGCGGTGCGCAGCTACATTCCCTTCTACAACGGCGTTCGGCTACACTCGTCGTTGAACTACGTGTCGCCAGCGACGTATGAGAAACAGTTGGCGTGAAAACCCGGTGTCAACAAAATCGGGGGAAGATTCCCTTCGCAAGCGCGCTTCGCCCGCTTGCTTGGCGGCTCATGCACGACTATAAGGACTTCCCCGCTTCTGCAATGGTGGCGGAGATGACGAAGGAAGGTCGGACTGCGTCACTATAACCGGCCTGTTTGTGAGCACTGAATGCTCTGGCCCTGATGAAAGCCGCATGCCCGGTCCTCGCTCGTTAGTCGGCATGGGTGCTGCCGTCGTGTTTGATCAGGTTCTCCGGGCACCGGGTTGACCGTTTCGTCATCGACAGGTGCAGTCTCAGCGGATGGGTGTGTTCATGCCGAGCGCATTGATTCGTTCTTCGTGAGCAGCGCCCAAGCGATGCGCGCGTTC
>DASPXL010000152.1:0-5473 GCA_035637375.1 Burkholderiales bacterium | reverse complement strand
GGCTTACGTCGCTTACGGCGGGCTTGCGTGGATGCAGGCCGTGTTCTACGGCGTCGGGGCGGCGGTCATCGGCATCATCGCGATCAGCGCGTACAAGCTCACGACGAAAACGGTCGGCAGGGACAGGCTGCTGTGGGCGTTCTACCTCGTCGCCGCGGCGGTCACCGTCGTGACGGAGTCGGAAATCGTGTGGCTTTTTCTGATCGCGGGCATCGTGGCGTGGCTCGTGAAAGCGCCGCCCAGACGCGGGTTCCAGTCCGGGACGATGCTCGCCGTCGCGGCCGAGCTTCCGACCGCGGCCGGCGTGGCCTCGGTCATCGACTGGCCGCTCCTCTTGCAGATCGCTCTGTTCTTCGGCGAAGCCGGAGCTTTCGTGTTCGGCAGCGGCCTCGCGATCGTGCCGTTCCTCTACGGAAGCGTGGTGAACGAGCACCACTGGCTGAACGAGCGCCAGTTCATCGACGCGGTCGCGGTGGCGATGATCACGCCGGGGCCCGTGGTCATCACGGTGGGCTTCATCGGCTATCTCATCGCCGGGTTTCCGGGCGCGACCGTGGCCGCGCTCGCGACCTTTCTGCCCTGCTACCTGTTCACCGTCATTCCGGCGCCGTACTTCCACAAGTACGGAAAAAGGCCAGGGATCATCGCTTTCGTCGACGGCGTCACCGCGGCGGCGGTGGGCACCATCGCCGGCGCGGTCGTCGTGCTCGGCAAGCGCTCCATCACCGATATCCCGACGCTCGCCATGCTGTTGATCACGATCCTGCTGCTCTGGAAGATGAAGAAGTTGCCCGAGCCCGTGATCATCGCCGCGGCGGCCGTCGCCGGCTTGATCGCATTTCCGTTGGTGAAGTCCTAAAACAAGACCACTCTCTAGGAGAAATACCATGAAGCGCTTTAATCCAATACTCGCAAGTATCGTGCTCGCGCTCGGACTGTCCACCGCCGCGCCCGCAGCCAACGACGACTGGGCTCCCGTTGCACAAGCGCTTGGCCGATCCGGCGCACAGTTGCCCGGCGGAATTTACCGCGTCGGTCTCGTGCGGAGCGACCTGAAGGTCACCCTCGACGAGGTCGCGATCAGACCCACTCTTGCCCTGGGCTCCTATCTCGCATTCCAGAAAATGGGAAGCGAGGCAATGGTGATGGGCGATCTCGTGCTCCTGCATGAAGAGGTCAACCCCGTGATGAAGAAACTCGTCGAGGGCGGCATCGAGATCACGGCGCTGCACAACCATTTGCTGCGCTCCTCGCCCGCAACCATGTACATGCATTTCTACGGCCGCGGCGACCCCGTCAGGCTCGCCGCCGCGCTACGCGCTGGCCTTGCCGAAAGCAAGACCCCGTTGGCGGCGCCGGCACCCGCCGGTTCTCCGCCGCCGCCGCTCGACCTTGACACCGCCGCAATCGATCAGACGCTGGGCGCCAAGGGGTCGGTCAACGCGGGCGTCTATGCGTTCAACATCCCCCGGGCCGAAACCATCATGGAAGATGGAATGCCGGTTCCCGTCGGCATGGGTTCGGGTAACGTCATCAACTTTCAGCCGACCGGGGGCGGCAAGGCGGCGATCACCGGGGACTTCGTGCTCATCGCACAGGAGGTCAACCCGGTGCTCAAGACCTTGCGCGAAGGCGGGATCGAGGTGACGGCGCTGCACAGCCACATGCTCACCGAGCAGCCGCGGCTGTTCTTCATGCATTTCTGGGCAAACGATGATGCCGGGAAGCTGGCCAGAACTCTGAAGGCGGCCTTGAGCAAGGTGAAGCTCGCGAAAAACTGAGCAACGGAAGGAGCCGCACCTTGAAAAAAGCCCTTGCATCGATCCTCCCAACTCTCGCATCGGTGGCGATCATGACTACGACTCATGCGGAAACTGTTTCATTCGACCGCGACGCGCCGGGCGCGCTGCCCGCGGGCTGGCGCTCAGGCGTCACCGGCCGCGGTTCGCCCAAATGGTCGGTGGAGACGGATGCTTCGGCACCCAGTAAACCGAACGTCCTCAAGCAGTCGGGCAGCGGGACCTTTCCCTGGTGCGTGAAGCCGGACGTGTCGCTCGAGAACGGCTACGTGGAAGTTCGGTTCAAGCCGCTCACCGGCCGCGAAGATCAGGCAGGCGGGGTGGTATGGCGCTGGAAGGATGGCGACAACTACTACGTCGCGCGCGCCAACGCGCTCGAGGACAACGTGTCGCTCTACTACACCGCGAACGGCCGGCGCAACACGATCAAATACGTGGATGCGCCGGTTCCCGGCAACACCTGGCACACGCTGCGGGTCGAGTTTTCCGGGAAGAGGATTCGCGTGATCCTCGACGGCAAGCCCTACATCGAGATGGAAGACGATCACATCGCGGGCAGCGGCGCCGTTGGCGTGTGGACCAAGGCCGACAGCGTCACACTCTTCGACGATTTCGGCTACGGCGCGGCATCCTCGCGCTGAGGCTCATGGGAGATTTCGACACGACTTGAAGACATAGCGCCCCTCCGGGCGACAAATTTGGTTTTGTGGGCGCGCCGATTCCGGGCGCGCCCAGCCGGGTCGTTGGCAGGCACCCGGTCCTAAACACGCCTTTCGCGTCCAAGCACTGCTCCGATTCCCATTTGCGGAAGGAGTGCACATGAACGGCGAAGGCGTATCCCCCTCTCTTTCAACCCGGTCTCCGGCACCGGCACGGCCGGTCGCCGCGCGCACGCGGATGCTCCTCGAGGCGCCGGTTCTTGCGACGCTGTTGCGCCTCGCGGCGCCGAACGTGCTCAACCTGCTGGCGATCACGGGCCTCATCACCTTCGACGGCCTTTTCATCGGCAGGCTCGGCCCCGATGCGCTCGCCGGCGTGTCGCTCGCCTTTCCCTGGGTGATGCTCGCGCAGCACACCGCCGCAAGCGGCATGGGCGGCGGCGTTTCCTCTGCGATCGCCCGCGCGCTCGGCGCGGGCCGGCACGACCGCGCCGACGCGTTCGCGAGCCACGCGTTCGCGCTCGCGGTGATCCTCGCCGCTATCTTCTCGGGGTTGATGATCCCGGGCGCGCCGCTCGTCTTCCGTTGGATGGGCGGGCGAGGGGAAGTCCTGGCCGCGGCCCTCGCCTACGCGAACGTCGCCTTCGCCGGCGCGATCTCGATTTTCATGCTCAATCTCCTCGGCAACGTCGTCCGCGGCACCGGCAACATGGGAGTGCCCTCTGCGGTGATCGTCGGCGCCGTGCTCGCGCACGTGGCGCTGTCTCCGGCGCTCATCTTCGGCTGGGGGCCGTTCCCGGCGCTCGGCCCGGCAGGAGCGGGCTGGGGACTGGCCGTAAGCTTCGGCGTCGGCAGCCTCGTGCTCGTAGCCTACCTGCGCAGCTCGCGCTCGCTCGTCGCGCTCGCTTTTCGCGGCGTGCGCGTGCAGCCGGAGCTCTTCAAGGAAATTCTCCGCGTCGGCGTGCCCGGCATGATCAACACCGGGATCACGAATCTGTCGGTGGTCGTGCTCACGGGAATCGCCGGACACCTCGGCCGCGAGACGGCGATCGGCTACGCGATGGGCGCGCGCCTGGAATACATCCTGATTCCGCTCGCGTTCGGCTTCGGCACCGCGATCGTCGCGATGGTCGGCACCAACTGGGGGGCGAGGCAGTTCAGCCGCGCGCGCCGCATCGCGTGGATCGGGGGCGCGACTTCCGCCATGGCGTGCGGCACGGTCGGAGCCTTCTTCGCGATTTTCCCTGGGCTCTGGATGGGACTATTCACCGAGGACGCGGAGGTCATCCGCATCGGCGTCTCGTATCTGCGCATCGTCGGGCCGATCTACGCGCTCTACGGCCTGGGGATGGCGCTCTATTTCGCCACGCAGGGATTGGGGCGGGTTTTGCTCGCGGTGCTCGCGAACGGCTTGCGGCTTCTCGCCAGTGCCGGCGGCGCGCTCGTGGCGCTCTACTGGCTCGACGCGGGCGCGACCGGCTTCTTCATCGCGGTGGCCGCCGGATTCGCCATGTACGGCGCGCTCACTGCCGCCGCGCTGGTTCACGCCGGCAAATCGGAGACACAAAGATGAACACGCGCTATTTTGGCATTGCCTTGGGACGCTGGCTCGCGCCGGTGCTTTTCGTAGCCTTCCTCGCCGCGTGCGACGGCGGACCGGAAGCGAAGCCGGACGGCGGCCGGCGCGCCCTGGAGCATCGCTCGGAAGGACGGCTCGAGGCGCTTCGCGTCCAGGTCGACGCGGCGCGAAACCGTCTCTGGGTGCTGCATGGCGACGGCGTTTACGTCTACGAGATCACGACGCGGCGCCGGATCGGGCGCGTCGGGATGTTCGTCGGCGAACCGGCCGACTGCGCGCCGGACCTCGCGCTCGATCCGTCCGGGGCCGCGATCGTGTCAAGCAACGTGCGCGCGGTGCTGTGGCGGCTCGATCCGGAGCGTTTCGAAGCGAGACGGCACGAGCTTGCCCGCGACACCGACCGGCACAAGGTCGTGGGCTTCACCGGCCTCGCCTTCGCGGACGGACTGCTCTTCGGCGTCGATGCCAGGCACGGGTCGCTGTGGAAGATCGACCTCGCGGCGGGGAAAGCGGAGAAGCTCGAGCTTTCCTCCCCGGTGCGGGGCGCATGCGGGCTTGCGCGCCGCCCGAACGCCGGGCCGGGCCGTCCGCTCGTCCTGTGCGCCGCCGGCGAGAAGGGAATTCGCCGTATCGAGATGTCGCCGGACCTCAGGCGGGGAAACGTGAGCGACGGGCCTTGCGCGTAAATCCCGGATGTCTGATCCGGCGTAACGTTTACCTAATCCAGCGGCTCCAGCTTGACGATGGAGGCGCCGTGGTTGTTGCCCACCCAGAAAGTCACCGGGGTGGTCGAGTTGTCCACGAAGACGCGCCGGATGTTGGTCTTGCGCGGCAGGAGATAGTCGATGAGCTGCCCGGTCCTGGTGTCGAGCCGCGTCACCTGGTCGGTGATCATCGAGCCCGTCCACGCCTCCTCGTTCTTGTCGATCGTGACGTCGTAGGGCGACGACCAGCGCGGGCCCACCGCCCAGTCTCGGAACTGCCCGGTCTTCGTGTCGAGCACGGCGATCTTGTCGCCGCGGTACTGCGCGAACCAGAGCCGGTCCCGCGCGTCCATCATGCCGCGGCGCGGCGCGACGACCTTGGCCGTGGCTGGTATCTCGAACATCTTCACCTCGCCACTCTTCGCGTCGATGCGCCCGATGTGCCGCCAGCGGAAGTCGGTGAACCAGGCGTTGTTCTTCGAGTCGGGAATGACGTCGTAGATGTTGTGCGGCTCGCCCTTCGGCGCGCTCTTGAACGGCTCCCAGGTCTCGATCTTTCCCGATGTGACGTCGAGCCGGTGCACGCCCGCAAAGCCGTTGTTCTGCGTCCACACCTTGCCGTCGACGTGCGAGGCCTGCGGGCTCACCATGTTGACCTGCGCCGCGTCGATGTTCCGCTCGGAGGGCAGCTTCCAGGTGGTGAATTTCGTCGTCCTGGGGTCGAACTTGACA
>DASPXL010000151.1:0-2558 GCA_035637375.1 Burkholderiales bacterium | reverse complement strand
CCCGGCTGAGCGCCATGGTGTTCGAGTTCGACCGCACCGCGAGCCGTCTTGTGGAGATGCAGTCGCGCGAATACCTCGCGGAGCGCCGGCGCACTCCCGAGTGAACCGGCACGGAGGGCGCCGCAGCGCCGGTATAATCAGGCACCATGGAGAAATTCAAGGCCTATCGCATCCGCGAAGTCGACAAGAAGATCGTCGCGCGCTTCGAGGAGCTCGCCCTCGAAGACCTCGACAAGGGGGAAGTGGTGGTGCGCGTCGCCTACTCGAGCGTCAACTACAAGGATGCGCTCGCCGCGACCGGCGCGGGGAAGATCATCCGCCGCTTCCCCTGCGTGGGCGGGATCGACCTTGCGGGGACGGTGACCGAATCCATCGACCCGCGCTTCAAGCGCGGCGACGCGGTGATCTGCACGAGCTACGACCTCGGCGTGGCGCACGACGGCGGCTACGCAGAGTACGCGCGGATTCCCGCCGACTGGGCCGTTCCCATGCCCAAGGGAATGAGCCTGTTCGAGGCGATGGCGCTAGGCACCGCCGGATACACTGCCGGTCTGGCCGTGACGCGCATGGAAGCGAACGGCCTGAAACCCGCCAACGGGCCGGTCATCGTGAGCGGCGCCACGGGCGGCGTCGGCTCGATCGCGATCGACATCCTTTCGCGCCTGGGCTACCACGTCGTCGCGCTCACGGGCAAGGACGGCGAAACCGACTACCTCAGGAAGCTGGGAGCGAAAGAAGTGCTGTCCAGAAAGAGCCTCGACCTCTCTAAAATCAAGCCGCTCGACCGCGCCACCTGGGCCGGCGCGATCGACAATCTCGGCGGCGAGGTGCTCGCCTGGATGGCGAGCACGATGATGCAGGATGGAACGATCGCCTCGATCGGCCTCGCCGCGAGCATGAATCTGAACACCACGGTCGCCCCCTTCATTCTCCGCGGCGTGAGCCTGCTCGGGACCGACTCCGGCTCCACGCCGATGCCCTTGCGGCGGGAAATCTGGGGCCGGCTCGCGAGCGACATGCGGCCGCAGCACCTGAAGGAGATGACCCGGACCATCCCCTTCGACGAGCTGGCGCGGGCGTTCGACGGCCTGCTCAAGGGCGCCGCCAGGGGACGCATCGTCGTGGACATGGCGGCCTGACGTGACGACATCTTCGGAAATCCCGAAGCAGCGGGTTCTTGTCATCGACGATTCCAAGATCGTCCGCACCACCATCTCGCGCCTCATCCGCAAGACCTTCGACGTCCGGGAAGAGGCGGACGGAGAGGCCGGCTGGAAGGCGATCGCGTCCGATCCGGCCATCGTCATTGTGTTCTCCGACATCCTGATGCCGGAGCTCGACGGCTTCGCGCTGCTGGAGCGCATCCGCAAATCGGAGAACGAGCGCATCCGCCGCATGCCGGTGATCATGATCTCCGGGAACGAGGACGACTCGACCAAGAAGCGCGCGCGTGCGGCCGGAGCGAACGACTTCATCACCAAGACCAGCGACGGGACCGAGATCCTTTCGCGCATCGACAATCTCCTGCACCTGGTGGAAGCCAAGCAGCAGGCGGCGGTCAGCCAGCAGATGGTCGAGAAGGCGGCCACGCACGATCCGGCGACGGGCGCCTTCACCCCGCACTACCTCATCACCGAGGGGCAGAAGCGCTACTCGCACGCGCGCCGCCACGGCGGGCCCATTTCGGTCCTGATGCTGCGGGTGGACACCCACGGCGAAATCACCGAGAAGGTCGGGAAAGGCGTGGCCGACCAGTTGCTGGCGAAGATCGCGAAGCTCGTCATGGCGACGCTGCGCGCGGAGGACTCGATGGGGCGCACGGGCGAAGCGACCTTCACGGTGATCTTCGGGGGGACCTCGTCCCAGCAGGCGATCGCCTTTGCGCGGCGCGTTCAGGATCAGATCGAAAAGGCGCAGATCACCTATCGCGACCAGGTGCTCAAGATGCGGGCGAGCTTCGGGCTCGCCGCGCTCGATATCGATCCGGTGGGCTCGCTCGAGGAGCTGATGAAGCTCGCGCTGCAGCGCCTGCAGCAGGCCGCGAGCCGCGCCGCGCAGCGCATCGTCGGCCGGGACGAGGTCAACCTGGTGAAACCGGCGACGCTGCCGAGCGACCTGGAACGGGCGGTCCAGGCGTTCGAAGGCGCGAGCGCCGAACAGCTCGGCGACGCCGCGGGCGAGGCGCTGCGGCGAATGCTGCCCTTTCTCCTCGCGGTCTGCCGGCGCCTCAACATCGAGTTCCCCGCGGACAAGATCGCTCAGGCCCTGAAGGATCGCGAGAAGTAGCGCCCTGGAGCCAAAGGAGCGGTTCGTGACCAGCTACCGCGAATTCCATCGCCGCTCGATCGCGGACCGCGAAGGCTTCTGGGGCGAGCAGGCGAAGCTCGTGCACTGGGAGCGGCCGCACTCCAGAGTGCTCGACTACAGCCGGCCGCCGTTCGCCCGATGGTTCGTCGGCGGCGAGACCAACCTCTGCCATAACGCGGTCGACCGGCACCTCGCGGCGCGCGGGGACCAGAAAGCGCTCGTCTATCTCTCCACGGAGACGGGCGAGGAGA
>DASPXL010000150.1:0-6106 GCA_035637375.1 Burkholderiales bacterium | reverse complement strand
CCGCGAGCTGAGCTGGCAGACGGATTTGCGCGAGGGCGGGAACCTGCTGCAGCTTCCGCTGGTCGCGCGCGGGACGGCGAAGGACGAACTGGTGGCGAGCCTGTCGCACGGCGGGACCAGCAAGACATTCCGGCTGAAGTTTGAAGTCGATAACGCGGGCAAGTCGGGCATGTAGCCCGCCGGGTTCGCGGAATGGGAGCAAAAGGCGGTTTAGAGCTAGGAGGTAGGTCATGAAGCGATTCACGCAATATACGATCGGTACGGTTTTTGCCCTCGCGCTTTCCGGCGCGGCCTGGGCGCAGCAGCGCGATCTCGAGGTGACGATGGACGTCGTGCCGGCCAACGCGTCTGCCGACGCAACCGGCGAGATCAAGCTGCCCATCACGCTGCCCGCGACGGCGTCGCCACGGGGGCAGGAATCCTCGGCCTTCGGCCTCGGGACCGCCAACGCGGCTCGCGAAATGAAGGGCGATCTCGGCCGCGACTTCGGACAGGCAGTATCCGAGGCGGCGCGCGCGCAAGACCGCGTCCCGAACGTCCCGACGAAACCCGGGCACCCGTAACGGGGTCATGATCGCCGGGCACATCTCGCCCGGTTCGCAGAGCAACTCGCAGTAATACCGGCAGCGGCCTGCCGGCCATGCCGGAAGGGAGGGAACGTGAGTCCTATCAAGGAGCGGTATCTTTCGTCTGCGATTCTCGCATTGGGGATCGCAGGCCTTTTTTCCGCCGCAAGCGCATTCGGTGCGGCGGTCGTGCAGGAGTTGAAAGGCGATGTCCGCGCCGGCGCGACGCCGGCCCAAAGCAAGCCCGTAGCCGCGAATCAGCGCGTGCTGACGGGCACTGTGGTGACCACCGCTCCCGGTTCCCGGGTCGTTCTGCGCTTCGACGACGGCCAGAGGGTGGCGCTCCACGAGAACACGCAGTTCCGGATAGACGATTTCCGCTTCCGCCCGCAGGAGCCGAAAGCCGATCGCGCGGCGTTCGTCCTTTTGCGGGGCGCGCTCCGCGCGGTGACCGGGGCATTGGGAAAACGCAGCCCCGGCGCGTTCTCGCTGGTCGTGCCGACCGCGACGATCGGCATTCGAGGCACCGACTTCATGGTCGCCATTGCGGCCCCCGCCGCCTACCTTTCGGTGCTCAAGGGGACCGTCGCGGCGACGAACGCCGCGGGCACGACGGCGTTCGGAGCGGGAGCGTTCGGCTCGACCGCGACCTCCACCACGCTCGCGGTCTCCGTCACTGCAAGCGCCCTGCCCGCCGCGGTCTCGTCGGCGTTCAGGGACCTCGGAGCGCTGCCCATTACGCCGGCGGCGGGCCCAGCCGCCGGCGAAAAGCTGCCCGAGGCGGCGGCGCCCCAAGGGCAGGATGCCTCCGCCTTCGGCCGCGAGACGGTCGAAAGGGCTCGCGAACTGAAGGGGAATCTCGGCCGCGAGTTCGGGCAAGGGGTATCCGAGGACGCGCGCCAGCGGGCTCAAGACCGCAAACCCTGACTTTCCCGTAACCGGGTCGTTTCGAGCCGGGTCTGCCCCGCCGGGGTAAACTCCGGCGGGAGTGTGCCCCTATTCGTCGCCGAAGGACGCAAGTCGAAAGAACATCCAACTTCGGATTCCCCGCCTTGTCGTCGTCGTTTCGCTGCTCCTTTGCGTCGTTCCGGGGCAGCCCGCGGGCGCCGCGACACAGGGCGCGCAGGCTTTCGATCAGGGTATACAGGCGTTTCACGCGGGCGATTACCCCGCGGCGCTTCAGTCGTTCCTCGATGCGCAACGGGCGGGCCTGGATACTCCGGGGCTGCACTACAACCTGGGCGCGACGTATTACCGGCTGGACCGCTACGCGGAAGCCGAGCACGAGTTTCAGGTGCTCGTGCGCGATCCGGGGTGGGCCGCTCTCGCTCACTACAACCTCGGCCTGACCGCGCAACACATGGGTCGCCCGCAGCAGGCGATAGAACACTTCGAACAAGCGCACCGCACGACCTCCGACCTCAACTTGCGCACGCTCGCGGCTACGGCCCTCGAGCGCCTGGGCGGCGCCCCGCTGTCGCGGCGGACGGGCGCCGTGTTTTCGTTGGCCGGCGGCTACGACAGCAACGTGACGCTGTCGCCGGACGCCGCGACGGTCGGAGCCAGCCACCAGAGCGACCTATTCGTCGAGACGCTCGCCGCGGCGAGCCATCTTCTGGTCGGAAATACCGCGCACGGGTGGTACGTCCACGGCGGCGTGATCGTGCGGAAGTACGGCGATCTGAACCAATTCGACCTGGCGGGATTGCGCGTCGGCCTGAGCCGCGAGACCGATTTGGATCGCTTGCGGATCAGCGTCGGCGGCTATCTTGACACGGTGTACTTCGGCGGCGACCGCTTCCAGCAGGCCGCGGTGGTCGATGTGCAGGCGCGCCGCAGCCTGGATGCCGGCGGCGAGCTGCGCGGGCGCTATCAATTCGAGCACATCGCCGGCGGCGCGGGCTTCGAGCATTTGGACGGATGGCAGCAGCGTTTTTCGGCGGATGCGGGATTCGCGCTGGCGCCCGCCTTCGTACGCCTCGGCTATCAGCTCGAGCTCAACAATCGCAGGGATCTCGAGCAGGGAGGTAATTTCACCAGCTACTCTCCGACGCGGCATTCGCTGTTCGCAACCGTGACGCTGCCCAACGTCGGCGGCTGGCGGACCGAGATGCGCGGCGAGTATCGCGTCAGCCGATACAACGATCCTTACCGTCTCGACGGGGGCACGATCGAGGTCACGCGCCGGGACGACCGTTACGGCTTTGCCGCGCGGGCGAGTCGCCGCGTGAGCGCCCTGTGGAGCGTGTTCGCCGACTACAGCTACTATCTGAACAACTCGAACCTGGACATCTACGACTATGGCCGGCACCAGCTGATGGCGGGCGTCGAAGCCTCGCTGGAAAAATAGGGCCGGAGTGACTTGAGGCGCTTCGGTCGCGCAGCGCGGCCAGAGAAACGCGATGCGGCATTTTTCCGTCGTATGTACACTAGCGCACGGAGATCGGCAAAGGAGACCAACATGCGGTCCGCAACATTCCGAATGATATGCCGCCTGCTCATTGCACCGGTGATGGCGCTGTCGGTTCAGACCGCCCGGGCGGGCATGATCGGGGCCGATCAAGCGAGTTTGGCCGCCGGTGCCCAGACTGAACGCAATACCGTGCTGAACGCGCTCGGCCGGCCGGCGGTAACGGGCGAGCTCCAGGCACTGGGCGTGGATCCGCAGGCCGCCAGGGATCGTGTGGCGGCAATGAGCGATGAGGAACTCGATGCGCTCGCCGGAAAGATGAATTCCCTCCCGGTCGGCGGCGAGGGTCTGGTCGTCGTCCTGCTGATCGTCCTCTTGATCGTCGTCCTTCTTCGCCGCCGCTGAGGAGAACCGCCTGCGCTCAGGGCGGCCCGGATCAATGGAGAAGCCGATCGCGGAATTTGCGGCCTTGCGCGGAAGCGCCCGCCGGACAGCGGGCATTTTTTTGCTTGGGGCCGCGTTGGGCGGCTGCGCACCGCTGGTTCCGCAGACGATTTCGTTGCGCGACGCCTGGCCGGCGGGCGTGCCGGAGCGGGTCGAGCTCGGCGCGGTGCCGTTCTTCCCGCAGGAGGATTATCAATGCGGCCCCGCGGCGCTGGCGACCACGCTCGTCGAATCGGGCGTGAAGGTCACCCCGCAGGATCTCGTCGCTCAGGTCTATATCCCGGAACGGCAGGGAAGCTTGCAGGTCGAGATGCTGGCCGCGCCGCGCCGCTACGGGATAGCGTCGTACCAGCTCGCCCCGCGCCTGGACGATCTGCTGCGCGAGGTGGCGGCGGGCAATCCGGTGATCGTGCTGCAGAACAACGGCTTCGGGCCCTTTCCCGTCTGGCACTACGCGGTCGTGATCGGCTACGACTATCCCAGGGGCGAGCTGTATTTGCGCTCCGGAGAGAAGCCGAGGTTGTCCGTCCCGTTCACCGTGCTCGAGTACACCTGGAAGAAGAGCGACTACTGGGCCATGGTCACCTTGCCGCCCGGCCGGATTCCCGTCACCGCCACCGAATCGGGCTACCTGCGGGCGATCGTCGCCATGGACCGGGTCGCGAACGACAGCGCCGCAACAGTCGCGTATGCCGCTTTCCTGCGACGCTGGCCGGACAACGCCACCGCCAGCATCGGGCTGGCAAACAGACATTACCGCCGGGGGGCGCTGAAGGAAGCGGAAGACGTGCTGCGCCGGGCGGCCGAGCGTCACCCGGATTCGGTGGTGGTGCTGAACAACCTCGCGCAAACGCTTTCGGACGAGGGGCGCGATCGCGAGGCGCTGGCGCTTATCGAGCGGGCGGCGGGGCTGGAGAGTCCGTTTACGGCGCAGGTGCGCGAGACGCGCGAACTCATCCTGCTGCGCATGGGAAAGGACAAATGAAGCCCCGAGGCGAACACGGTGTCGGGGATGCCGCTTCACACCTCACATCTTCAGGATGCGCTCGGCGTTGCCGTGCGCGATCTTTTCCCGGTCGGCGTCGCTGATCGAAAGCTTCCTGAGGAATTCGATCCCGGTCGCGTTCGCCTCGTAAGGCCAGTCCACGGCGAAGAGGATGTTGTCGGCGCCGAGCGCGAGCAGGGTGCACAGGAACGCCGGCTCGTACCAGTTGCCGCTCGTGGTGACGAGCAGGTTGTCCTTGAAATATTGCAGGGGCGTCTTCTCCAGGCCGCGGCGCGCCGCCGCGCGGTGAGTGTGATCGTTCAGCCGGTGCATCGCGAAGGGCAGCCCCTCGCCCAGGTGCCCCAGGATGATCTTCAGGTCCGGGTAGGCGTCGAACACCCCGGCGAACACGATCCTCAGGAAGTGGCAGCTCGTGTCGATCGCAAACCCCCAGCCCGCGCGCGCGAGGTCCTCGTAGCCCTGGAAGTAGGCGCGCACCGCGTCCGGATGCGGGAGCGTCGGGTGCAGGTAGATCGGCACGCCCAGAGCCTGGGCGCGCTCGAAGATCACCCAGTACTTCTTCTCGTCGAGGAAGCTCCCTCGAGTGTGGCCGTGGATCATCGCGCCCTTGAAGCCGAGCTTCGCGACGCAACGGTCGAGCTCTGTCGCCGAGGCTTCGGGGTCGGCCGTGGGAAGCGCGGCGAAGGCGGCGAAGCGGTCGGGGTGCGCGCGCGCCGCTTCGTGCGCGCGGTCATTGGCGTCGCGCGCCATCGGGACCGCCACGTCGGCGCCGAACGCCTGAGGCCCGGGCGAGCCGAACGAGAGCACCTGGACATCGACTCCCGCGGCGTCCATGTGCGCGAGGCGCTTTGCGCCGAGGTCGGCGTTCTGCTCGACGATGTCGTGGCCGATCTGCTCGCTGCGCGAGCTGAGATAGAAATTGCGGAACTCGTTTGCGGCGACCTTTTCGCGGTACATCGGCGTGATGAAATGCTCTTCGATGGCGATGGTTTTCATGGGACGGGGCCTGTGGGAAGGCGGTGGCGCGGGCGTGCCGAAGCTTACACTAGGCCCTCGCGACCCGCGGGCGTATTGCACGCGCCCGGGTCCATGACGATTGCATGGTTCGGCGGATGGTCCTAGCATGTGCCCATGACCGCCCCCGGGAACCGTGCCGCGATGAAAAAGAGCCAACGCGAATTGCGCGCCGCGGCGGGCGACATGCTGAGCCAGCTCTGGCCGCCCAGCGTGCTGCGCGACGCCCGCGAACTCCTCCTCAAGTTCCAGCGCGACGAGGTCTTCCGCGAGTACCTCGCAGCCCGCGTGTGGGCGGTGCTTGCGATGCTGCTGCTGTTCGTCCTCATCAGCACCGTGTGCGCGATCGACATCATGTTCAACTCGGTCCGGCTGATCCCGCCTCCCGTGCCGGTGTGGTATCGGGGCTTTGCATTGCTGCTCGGGGCGGCCGTTTGGGCGGGAGGAGTGGTCGCGCAGATCTACGTCTTCCTGATCTGGCTGGAAGGGCGGGCCGCGCAGAAGGACCGCTCGGCGCGGGGCATCCGGGTGGCGGTTCCCTCAGGCGTTCTCGCCCACCTCAAATACAGCCGGGCCCTGCCCGCCTGGATACTCGTCGCGCTGTGCGTCGCCGCGCCCCTTGCGATCGCGGCGGGTCATGCGCCCTTGCTCGCCTTGCTGCTCGTT
>DASPXL010000149.1:0-7719 GCA_035637375.1 Burkholderiales bacterium | reverse complement strand
GAATCCCTCGCGGGTCTGACGAGCATCGGTTTCGACGGCTACGCGATCGGCGGGCTCTCGGTGGGCGAGTCCAAGCGCGACAAGCGCAGGATCCTCGCCCACACCGCGGCGCGGCTCCCCGCCGACAAGCCGCGCTATCTCATGGGCGTCGGCACGCCCGAGGACATCGTCGAGGCGGTCGCGGCCGGAATCGACATGTTCGACTGCGTGCTGCCGACGCGCAACGCCCGCAACGGCTGGCTCTTCACCCGCCGCGGCGACATCAAGATCCGCAACGCCCGCTATCGCGACGATACGCGCTCGCTCGATGAGAGCTGCGGGTGCTACGCGTGCGCGCATTTCTCGCGCAGCTACCTGCATCACCTGCAGAAGGTCAACGAGATTCTCGGCGCGCGGCTCAACACCCTGCACAACCTGCACTACTACCAGACGCTGATGGGGGAACTGCGCAACGCCGTCGCCGAGCGTAAATTCGCCGATTACGCCGAAGCATTTCGCGAGGAGCGCCGGAAATCGGGGAAAAACGAATGAACGGCGAGCCCCCGATGGTATACTTCCGCGTCCGCTGAAACTTCCATTGGAGACGATCGTGCTGATTTCCCCCGCATACGCGCAGGGCGCCCCGGCCGGCGCTTCGGGCCCCGGCTACGAGCAGTTCTTCATCATCATCGGGATGTTCGCGCTGCTTTACTTCCTCATGATCCGCCCCCAGATGAAGCGCGCCAAGGAGCACAAGCAGATGACCGAGGCGCTGCAGAAGGGCGACGAGGTCGTCACCTCGGGCGGGGTGCTGGGGAAAATCACCAGGATGGGCGAGTCCTACGTCTCGCTCGAGATCGCGCCCAATACCGAAGTGCAGGTGCAGAGGACTGCGATCCAGACTCTCCTGCCCAAGGGCACGATCAAGTCGATCTAGATGAACCGTTACCCGCTCTGGCTCCACGTCACCATCGCGGTGGCGCTCGCGCTCGGGGTCCTCTACACGCTGCCCAACTTCTTCGGCGAGGCGCCCGCGGTGCAGGTCTCCCCGGCCCGCGCGACGCTGAACATGGACAATTCCGCTCTCGGGCGCGTCGAGGAGGCGTTGAAGAAGGCGGGCATTGCCCCCACCGGAACGATCTTCGATCCCAATAGCGTCAGGGTGCGGCTCGTGGACCCCGACACCCAGCTCAGGGCGAAGGACGTCATCGAACGGACGCTCAATCCCGACCCGGCAAACCCTTCCTACACCGTGGCGCTCAACCTCCTGCCGAATTCTCCGCGGTGGCTCGCGGCCGTCAACGCGCTGCCCATGTATCTCGGCCTCGACCTGCGCGGCGGGGTTCACTTTCTCCTCCAGGTGGACATGCACGCGGCGCTCGTGAAGCAGCTCGACAGCGATGCGGGCGATATTCGGACCCAGCTGCGCGACAAGACCGTGAGGTACGTCGGGATTGCCCGGGAAGGCGACCGAATTCTGGTCAGGTTCCGCGATGCCGACACGCGAGCGAAAGCCCGCGGAATCATTGCGGAGAGGCTGCCGGAACTTCAGCTCGCCGACGAGGGCGCAGGCGACGACCTGCGCCTCGTGGCCACGGTGCGCCCGGAAGCCCAGAAACGCAACCAGGACCTCGCGCTCAAGCAGAACATCCAGACGCTGCACAACCGCATCAACGAGCTGGGCGTGGCGGAGCCCGTCATCCAGCAGCAGGGCGCGGACCGCGTCGTGGTCGAGCTGCCGGGCGTGCAGGACACCACCAAGGCGAAGGAGATCCTCGGCCGCACCGCGACGCTCGAAGTGCGGCTCGTGGACGAAGACGCCCAGCGCTCGGGCAGCACCTTCAACGTGGATGTCTTCCCCGAGCGCAGGCGCGACGGCACCGTGAGCAACGTGCCGATGAAGAAGCAGGTGATCTTGACCGGGGACCGCTTCACCGGAGCCGCAGCGACATTCGACCAGAACCAGCAACCGGCGGTCTCGATCAACCTCGACTCGGCGGGCGGTCGGATCATGAACGAGGTCACGCGCGAAAACATCGGTCATCTGATGGCGATCGTTCTGTTCGAGCGCGGTAAGGGCGAGACGATATCGGTGGCGACGATACGAGGGCAGTTTTCGAACCGCTTCCAGATCACCGGTCTGTTCACGCCGCAGGAGACCAATACGCTCTCGCTGCTGATTCGCGCGGGTGCGCTCGCGGCGCCCATGGAGATCGTCGAGGAGCGCACCGTCGGTCCGTCGCTCGGCGCCGACAACATCAAGAAGGGCTTCGACTCGACGATCTACGGCTTCACCGCGCTCGCGCTCTTCATCATGATCTACTACTCCGTGTTCGGCGTGTTCTCGACGCTCGCGTTGTGCTCGAACCTGCTGCTGCTCGTCGCGCTGCTCTCGATGCTCCAGGCGACGCTCACGCTCCCGGGCATCGCGGCGATCGCGCTCACGCTCGGCATGGCGATCGACGCGAACGTGCTCATCAACGAGCGCGTGCGCGAGGAGCTGAGGAACGGCGTCACCCCCCAGGCGGCGATCCACGCCGGCTACGAGCGCGCCTTCGGCACCATCCTCGACTCGAACGTCACGACATTGATCGCGGGCCTCGCGCTCCTCATCTTCGGCTCGGGTCCCGTGCGCGGCTTCGCCGTGGTGCACTGCCTGGGCATCCTCACCTCGATCTTTTCCTCGGTGGTGATAAGCCGGAGCATGGTCAACCTCGCCTACGGCTCGCGCAGGAAGCTCGAGCGCGTGGCGATCGGCAACACGGCCTGGAAATAGGCGGATGGAATTCTTCAAGATCCGCCGCGACATCCCGTTCATGCGCCACGCGCTGGCGTTCAACGTGGTGTCGCTCGTCACTTTCCTGCTGGCGGTCTTTTTCCTCGCCACCAAGGGCCTGAGTTTCTCGATCGAGTTCACCGGCGGCACGGTGATGGAGGTGAACTACGAGCATGCCGCCGAAGTCGACAAGATCCGCAAGGCGCTCGACGCGCGCGGCTACCACGATTACTCGGTGCAGAACTTCGGCTCCTCGCGCGACGTCCTGATCCGCATGCCGCTCAAGCCCGGCCAGAACAGCGCGGATCTGTCGAAGGCCGTGATGGAAGGGCTCTCCGCCGACGACGCGACGGCGAAGCTGCGCCGCGTGGAATTCGTCGGCCCCCAGGTCGGGCGCGAGCTCGCCGAGAACGGCGCGCTCGCCCTCCTCATCACTTCGCTGGGCATCGTCGGCTATCTCGCGCTGCGCTTCGAGTGGAAATTCGGCGTGGCGGCGATCATCGCCAACCTCCACGACGTCGTGATCATCCTGGGCTTTTTCTCCCTGTTCCAGTGGGAATTCTCGCTGCCGGTGCTCGCCGCGGTGCTCGCGGTGCTCGGGTACTCGGTGAACGAGTCGGTGGTGATCGCCGACCGGATCCGCGAGAACTTCAGGAAGATGAGGAAAGCGAGCGTCACCGAGATCATCGACAACGCGATCACCCGGACGATTTCCCGCACCATCATCACCCACGGCTGCACCCAGACGATGGTCACCTCGATGCTGGTATTCGGGGGGCCCGCCCTGCATTATTTCGCGCTCGCCCTGACGATCGGCATTCTCTTCGGGATCTATTCGTCGGTGCTGGTCATGGCGCCCCTGGTGCGCTGGCTGGGGATCCGGCGCGAAGACCTGGTGAAGCCGCTCCAGGAAAAGAAGCCCGAGGCCGTGGTCTAGCGCCGTTGCGGCTTTCTTCCTCGAGGCCCCCGGAATAAACCGCCGCCGGGAACTGTTATGGAACCCATGCGGCGGATGCCGCTACAATGACGTTCGCATGCCAACCCTGATCAAGGAGAATCGAATGAAAAAGAGGCTTCTTTTGGCCGGACTTGCCATCGCGCTCGGCACGGGATACACGCTCAGCGCCTTCTCGCAGGTCAAGCCCGAGGTATTGGTCAAACAGCGCCAGGCGGCGATGACCCTGCAGGGCAAGTACTTCGGTCCCTTAGCCGGTATGGCCCAAGGCAAAGTCCCTTACAACGCCGATGTGGTCGCACGCAATGCCGGTTATCTCGATGTGTTGAACAAGATGCCCTGGGACGGCTTCGCGGAAAGCACCAAGGACCTGAAGGACGTGAAAACCGCCGCCCTGCCGGCGATCTGGAGCGAGCCGGCCAAGTTCAAGGAGGCGCAGGAAAAGTTCCAGAGCGCGGTCGGCGCACTTGTGGCCGCTACGAAGACCGGCAACGAAGCCAGCGTCAAGTCGGCGATCGCCGAGGTCGGCAAAGGAGGCTGCGGGAACTGCCACCAGAATTTCCGCCAGAAGGACTGAGCGCGGATTTTCCGAAGAAGCCCCGCTGCGGCGGGGCTTTGTTTTCCTGGATCGACAATATGCATCCAAAAGCGAAGTCGCTTGGACAAGGCGCGCTCACCGTTGCCCTCTGCGCAACGCTGGTCAACGCCTTCGCAGGGGGCGACGCGAAGCGCGGAGAATATCTCGCGAAAGCCGCAGGCTGCGTCGGCTGCCATACGGAAGAAAAGAAAGACGCGGTTCCCTTCGCGGGCGGCCGCGCGCTCAAGACGCCCTTCGGAACGTTCTACGGCCCGAACATCACCCCGCATCCGCAGGCCGGAATCGGGCGCTGGACCGAGGCGGATTTCATGCGGGCGATGCGCGAGGGCAACCGGCCCGACGGCAGGAATTATTTCCCGGCGTTTCCCTATCCCTCGTTTACAAAGATCACCGACCGCGATCTTCGCGACCTATGGGCTTACCTGCGTGCGCTCCCGCCGAGCGCGCGGGCGAATCAGGAGCACGACTTGTGGTTCATCTTCGGCTGGCGTTCCCTCGTCACATTCTGGAAGTGGTTTTTCTTCACCCCCGGTCCCTTCGTGGACATCCCCGGGCTCACCGACATCGCCAACCGCGGCGCGTATCTGGTACAGGCCCTCGGCCACTGCGGCGAATGCCACACGCCTCGGAATTTTCTCGGCGGGCCCAGGAGCAGCCGCTTCCTGGCCGGAGGCAAGGGACCCGAGGGCAAGGGCACCCCGAATCTCACGCCTACGGGACTCAAGAAGCGGAGCGACAAGGACCTGGAAGATTTCCTCACGACCGGACTCACCCCGGACGGCGACGTCCCCGCAGAGGCGATGGGCGAAGTGATCCGCAACACCACCAGCCGGCTCACGCCGCAGGATCTCAACGCGCTGATCGCTTACCTGCGCGCGCTGCCGCCGCTGCCTAAGGAAAAGTAAACGACCGGCCGCGCAAAGAACCTGCGCCGGCCTTTTCAAAGCTCCGACCTTCGGCTTTCGCGCCGGATGCTGTAATAGGTCCCGGCAAAGATGACCGCCGCGCCGAGCATGATCGAGAGTTCCAGCGGCTCGCCGTAGAAGAGCATCCCGACCACGGCGATAAGAGGCAGCCGGAGAAAATCGACCGGGACAACGAGCGTCGCGTCCGCGATGCGCAAGGCACGCGTGAGGCAGTAATGAGAGCTCAGGCTTGCCGCGCCGATCGCGACGATCCAGGGCAGATCGGCGATCCCCGGGGTGACCCATTGAGGCAGCGCGGGAACGAGCCCGAGCGGAAGCTGGATCGCCGACATGTAGAACAGGATCGCGAACGCCGAATCTTTTTCGGCGAGGCGCTTGGTGGCGATATTCACCGAGGCGTAGGCGAACGATCCGGCGAGCATCGCGAGCGCCGCCGGCTGCACGACGCCGAATCCGGGCTTGAGAATGACGAGGACGCCGGTGAGACCGAACGCGAGCATGACGATGCGCCCGCGGTTCAGCCGTTCGCCCAGGATCGGCACGGCGAGCACGGCGGTCCACACCGGCATGGTGAACTCGATCGCGAACACCGTCGCAAGCGGCAGCATCGCGATCGCGTACACCCACGCGTACTGGCCGCCGAAGTGCAGCACGTTGCGCACCGCGTGCAGGCCGAAGCGCCGCGTACGCAGCGCGCCCAAGCCGAAACGCGGCAGGATAGCGAGCACCAGGACGAACGACACGAGGCTCCGGAGAAACAGGGTCTCGAAGCTCCCCATGGTGCGCAGCAGCTCGCGCGCCGCCACGGCCATCACGGCGAACGACAGCATCGCGCCCCCCATCCACAGCGCGCCGCGCAGCGCGGCGGGCAGGCCGTTCACCGGAAGTCGCCGCGCTCGAGCAGGCGCGAGGCGCAATAGCCGAAGACGAGCCCCCAGAACGGCGCGCCGATATTGAGGAGAGGAACGTCGGCGACGGTCGCGAGAAACGTCACCAGCGCGCCGAGCGCAAAACGGTCCTTGAAGCTGACCGTGAACGCGGTTTGCAGCACACGCAGCATCGCGAGGCCGGCGAGCGTGGCGATGAAAGCCTTAGGCGTGGCGAGCATGAGGTGCGTGAACACCGGCGCAAAGAGGCCGAAGGCGAGAGCGAGCAGGCCCACGAAAATTCCCGCGGTGTAGTGCCGGTGTTTTTCCCCCGAAGACGAGATGATCGCGTTCACCGGGCCGGTGAGGCAGGTCGGGACTGCGCCGACGAAGGCGGTGACGATCGCACCCGCCCCGCAAGCGGCGGCCACCGCGTTCACGGGCGGCGCGTGGCCCGCTGCTCGCAGCACCGTGATCCCCTGCCCGTTCTGCACGACGAGCACGGTGATCGCAAGCGGCACGACCAGCTCGACCATCGCGCGCCAGGAAAACGCCGGCGCGTAGAGATTCGGCTGCGCGAGACCGAGCGCCCCGGGCGCGACATCGAACTTGCCCAGCGCCACGATCATCACGATGCCCACCGCGAGCGCGCCGATCAGCGGCGGCACGAGCCGGGCGAGCCGCTGCGAGGCGCCGAGCGCGAGAAACGCCGCCGCCATCGGCGCCGCGATCCAGAAGTCGTCGCGGATCGCGTAGACGAGGTCCAGGCCGAAGCGCAGGAACACTCCCGCCACCATGCCCATCACGATCGGCATGGGCACCGCCTCCATCGCGCGGCGAACCCAGCCGGAGAGGCCGAGCGCGAGCATGAGAAGCCCGGTCGCGATGTACGCGCCGATCACCTCCGCGTAGCTCAAGTGGCCGAGCGCCGGCCCGACGAGCACCGCCCCGGGGATCGTCCAGAAGAAAACGAGCGGCTGCCGGTACCACCAACAAAAGGCGATGCTGATCAGTCCGTTCAAGAAAAACGCGCCGAAGATCCAGGAGGACAAGTCCGAGGGCGCAAGCCCTCCGCGCGTTCCCACCGCCAGAATGATCGCCACCGGCCCCGAGGCCGCGAAGATGAACGCGACGACCGCGTTGACGAAGTAGACGCCGCCGAAATCGGCGAGCACCCGGCGCAGGGTGGAGGAACTCAAAGCTTGCGCGCGAGCTCGGATGCCTTGCCGGTGTAGCGCGCCGGGGTCAGCTCCAGCAGCCGCGCCTTGTCGGCGTCCGGAAGCGCAAGGCCGCGGATGAATGCGCGCATCGCCTCCCGGTCGACGCGCTTGCCCCGCGTCAACGCCTTGAGCTGCTCGTAGGGATCGGGAAGGCCGTGCCTGCGCATCACCGTCTGCACCGCCTCGGCGAGCACCTCCCAGTTCGCCTCGAGGTCCTCGAGCGTTCGCGCGGGATCGGCCTCGAGCTTGCCGAGGCCTTTCAGGCAAGATTCCCAGGCGAGCAGGCTGTGGCCGAGCGCGACGCCGACGTTCCGCAGCACGGTCGAGTCCGAAAGGTCGCGCTGCCAGCGCGACACCGGCAGCTTTTCCGAGAAATGGCGCAAGAGCGCGTTCGCGATT
>DASPXL010000148.1:0-2416 GCA_035637375.1 Burkholderiales bacterium | reverse complement strand
GAGGTCGTAGCGATCCTCGGAATAGAACAGGCCGTTGAACAGGGTCTCGACCGCGTCTTCCGTGGGCGGCTCGCCGGGCCGCATCATGCGGTAGATGGCGACGCGCGCGGCGCTCTGGTCGGCGGTTTCGTCGATCTTGAGCGTCTGCGAGATGTAACCCCCCTGATCGAGATCGTTGGTGTACAGGGTCTTGATGCTCTCCACCCCGGCCTCGCGGAGCTTCGCCAGCAGCGCCTCGGTGATCTCGTCGTTGGCGTTGGCGAGGATCTCGCCGGTTTCCTTGTTGACGACGTTGTGAGCAAGCGTGCGCCCGAGCACGAACTCGTCGGGAACGGCCATGCGCTTGATTCCGGCGGCTTCCATGTCGCGGATGTGCTTGACGGTGATGCGCTTGTCCTTCTGCACGATCGCCTTGCCCGCCTTGTCGACGAAGTCGAAGCGCGCCACCTCGCCGCGCAGGCGCTCGGGCACCAGCTCGAACTGGCTGCCGCTCTTGGAGAGCTGGAAGGTATCGAAGTCGTAGAACGCCGCGAGGATCTGCTCGAGCGTCATGCCGATCGCCTTGAGCAGGATCGTCACCGGCATCTTGCGCCGGCGGTCGACGCGGAAGTAGAGGTAGTCCTTGGGGTCGTACTCGAAATCCAGCCACGAGCCGCGGTAGGGAATGATGCGCGCCGAGAACAGCAGCTTCCCCGAAGAGTGCGTCTTGCCGCGGTCGTGCTCGAAGAACACGCCCGGCGAGCGGTGCAGCTGGCTGACGATCACGCGCTCGGTGCCGTTGATGATGAACGACCCCGTGGTGGTCATGAGCGGGATCTCGCCCATGTAGACTTCCTGCTCCTTCACCTCCTTCACGGTGGGCTTGGAGGCCTCCTTGTCCATGAGAGTGAGGCGCACCTTGGCGCGCAGCGGCGAGGCGTAGGTCAGCCCGCGCTGCTGGCATTCCTTGACGTCGAAAGGCGGCTCGCCCAGCGAGAAGCTGACGAATTCTAGCCGCGCGTTCCCGGAATGGCTGGAGATCGGGAAGATCGAGGTGAACGCCGCCTGAAGGCCCTCGTTCTTGCGCTTCTCCGGCGGCACCGCGGTCTGAAGAAACGCCGTGTAGGACTCGAGCTGGGTCGCCAGAAGAAACGGCACGTTCAGCACGCTCGCGCGCTTCGCGAAGCTCTTGCGGATGCGCTTTTTCTCGGTGGATGAATACGTTGCGGCAGTGCTCATGGATGCTCCATCTTGAAGCCAGAGGACAGGTGACAGGGGGCGAACCCTAAAGTTCCGCCCGCTCTCGTCTGCGCTCTGAAACGTGATTCTTCAAAAACGCGGCGGCCTCCCCGCTCCATTCGAGCGGGGCGCCGACGTGTCACCCGATTCACCTACTTGATCTCGGCCTTGGCGCCGGCGTCGATCAGTTTTTTCAGGATCGCTTCCGAGTCCGCCTTGGAGACACCTTCCTTCACGGGCTTGGGCGCGCCGTCCACCAGGTCCTTCGCCTCCTTGAGGCCGAGCCCCGTGACTTCGCGAACCGCCTTGATCACGTTGACCTTGTTGTCGCCGACGGCGGTGAGCACGACCGCGAACTCGGTCTTCTCTTCCACCGCAGCGGCCGCGCCGCCGCCCGCCGGAGCGGCCACCGCCACCGTCGCCGCGGCGGCGGAGACGCCAAACTTCTCTTCAAGATCCTTTATGAGCTGCGACAGCTCCAGCACCGACATGTTGGAAATCGCGTTCAGAATTTCAGCCTTTGCTACTGACATTTCGTTTTCTCCTGAATCACTGTTTCTTCAATCCGGTAGGGAAGTAAGGCCATCAGGCGCCCGCCGCTTGCCGCTTGTCGCGGATCGCGGCAAGGGTGCGCACAAAGCGCGCCGGCACCTCGTTCAGCGTCCGCGCAAACTGCGCGATCGGGGCCTGCATCGTTCCGAGCAGCTTCGCGAGCAGCTCCTCGCGCGAGGGCAGCACCGCGAGCGCGGTGACCTCTTTCGCCGACATCACCGCGTCCGGCATGGCGCCGGCGCGGATGACGAGCTTGTCGTTCGCCCGGGCGAACTCGTTGAGCACCTTGGCGGTCGCCACCGGGTCGGGCGAGATGCCGTACACGAGCGGTCCCTTCATGTGCTGGGACAGCCCGGCGAACGGCGTGCCTTCGACGGCGCGGCGCGCAAGGGTGTTCTTGAGGACGCGCAGGTACACGCCGGACTTGCGCGCTTTCGCGCGCAGCTCGGTCATGCGGCCCACTTCCAGACCACGGTACTCAGCGACGACGATCGCTTTGGCCTTCGCCAGTTGCGCGGAGACTTCGGCGACTACCGCCTTCTTCCTGTCAAGATCGAGACCCAAGGTCTACCTCCATTTGTCAAAGCCGCCGGCCAAAAAGGCCCGCGGCGCCCACGGCGACCTTGCATTCAGGACTGATCCTGTA
>DASPXL010000147.1:0-2549 GCA_035637375.1 Burkholderiales bacterium | reverse complement strand
ACCTTGTCCTGCACGCGCACGTCGAAGCGCGCTACGTTCACGACCATGCGCTCGTGCGTGCCGTCGCCGATCGGCTCTTTCTCGTCGCTGACCGCGACGCGGAATGTGACGGTGCGGCCTTCGACCTTCGCCACCTCGACCTCCGCCCGCACGCGCATGCCCACCGGGGTCGCGGCGAAGTGGCGGATGTCCAGGCGCGTGCCGAGCGACTGGTGACCCGCGGGGAGCAGGTGCTCGATCGCGGCGAGCGCCGCGGCTTCGATGACGTTGATCATGACGGGCGTCGCGAGCACGTGCACGCGCCCGCTGCCCACGCGCGGCGCGGTGTGCTCCTCGCCGACCAGGAGCCCCGACGATCCTTTCATTCCCGTCTTCAGCGCCGCCGTCGTGCTCATGCCGCCCTCCTTCGATTCGTTTCCGGGACATAATAGCGCCCGTGCGAAAAACGCGAGGCGTGACCCGGATATATGAAGCCCACCCTCAAGCCCGGCCTTTCCCACTCGAAGAAGATCGCGGTCGACGAATCCCGCGTGATCAGCTTCATGGGCGAGGACTGCCGCGTCTACGCCACCCCGCGCATCATCAGCGACGTCGAATACACCTGCAGGAATTTCCTGCTCGAGCATCTGGACCCGGGCGAGGACACGGTGGGCACCAAGGTCAACTGGGAGCACGTCGGGCCGGCGCTGCTCGGGGCCGAGGTGACCATCGCGATCAAGCTCGTCCAGGTCGAGGGCCGGCGCGTAACGTTCGAGGCCACGGTCGACGACGGAGCGGACCCGGTCGCGCACGGCACCCACGAGCGCTTCATCGTGGACGTGCAGAAGGTGCGCGAGCGGCTGCTCAGGAAAAAAGCGCAGCGCGGCTGACATGCGCGTCGGCATCCTGGGCGGCGGGGTCATCGCGAGGCTCTTCCTCGAGCACGCGAGGCGCGGCGAAATGGGCGACGCGAAGGTGGTGGCGGTAGCCGGCCGCAGCGAAAACTCCCGCGGCAAGGCGCTCGCGCGCGAGTTCGGCGCGCCCTTCGTCGTCGGAGTAAAAAAGCTGATCGCGGCCCGCCCCGAAGTGGTGATCGAGGCCGCCTCGCACGACGCCGTGCGCGAGTGCGCGGAGGCCCTGCTCTCGAACGGCATTGCCGTCGTCGTCCTTTCCGGCGGCGCGCTCTGCGACGACGGCTTGCGCGCGCGCCTCGAGCGCGCCGCCGCAAAGCACGGCGCGCTGCTCTATGTTCCCTCCGGCGGCATCGGAGGACTCGATGCGCTCAAGGCCGCCTGCGCCGCCGGGGTCGACGAGGTGAGCATCGCGGTGACGAAGCCTCCCGCCGCGTGGAAGGGCATCCCCTACGTCGAGCGCGCCAAGATCGACCTCGACCGGCTCGAGGGCCCGGTGACGCTTTTCGAGGGGACGGCGCGCGAGGGCGTGCCGCATTTTCCCGCCAACGTCAATATCGCCGCGGTGCTCTCGCTCGCCGGCGTCGGCTTCGACCGCACGCGCCTCAAGGTCATTGCCGACCCGGCGCTGAAGCTCAATACCCACTTCATCAGGATCAAAGGCAAGACCGGCACGATGGACCTGCGTTTCGAAAGCGTGCCTTCGCCCGACAATCCCAAGACCGCGTTGCTCGCCTGCTACAGCGCGCTCGCGGCTTTTCGCCAATTCAGCTCCCCGGTGCGCTATGGCACTTGAGGCCCGCGCGCGCCGGGCGCTGCGCCGGCGCTATCTCGGCGTGGACACGGCGACCGTGGCCGATGTGCTCGATACGCTCGGTCTGCGCAACCAGGGACTTGCGTCGGAGTTTGCGCCCTATATCGGCGGGAAGATGGGCGGCTGGGCCTACACGATCCGCGGGAAAATGCAGCGCTACCCGGGGAGCGGCGACGCGAAGAAGATGGCGGCGGTGGATGGAGTCGGCGAAGGCGAGATCACCGTGTGGTCGGGGGCCGGCCGCGGCGTGTGTTTTTTCGGCGAGCTGATCGCGCTCGGCATGAAGCGCCGCGGCTGCTCGGGCGCGGTGATCGACGGTGGCATCCGCGACATCGAATGGATCGAAAAGCAGCGCCTTCCGGTCTATGCGCGCTATCGCACGCCGGTGCAGTCGATCGGCCGCTGGAGGGTGACCGCGTGGCAAGTGCCCGTCGACATGCCCGGCGCGAACTCGAAGCGCGTCAGAGTGAAACCCGGGGATTTCGTGCTCGCGGATGCAGACGGGGTCATCGTGATACCCGCGCGCGTCGCGGAGAAAGCGCTCGAGCAAGCCGAGCGCCTTACCGCGAAGGAAGTCCGCATCCGCCGCGATCTCGGCTCCGGGGCGAACCTCGAGGACGTTCTGAAGAAATACGGGCACGTCTGACGCGGGCGCCTGCCGTTTCAGGCGCCGCGTTTCTTCAGAGCTTCGAGCATCGGCGTGATCAGGTCCATCGGCACGGGAAAGACGATGGTCGAGGCCTTGTCCCCGGCGATGTTGGTGAGGGTCTGCAGGTAGCGCAGCTGCATCGCCTCGGCCTGCTTCGACAGCATCTGCGCCGCCTGCAGCAGCTTCTCGGAGGCCT
>DASPXL010000146.1:0-2156 GCA_035637375.1 Burkholderiales bacterium | reverse complement strand
CGCACGTCCTCGACCGGGTTCATGCGGTACGCCATCGCCCAGAAAATCGCGTCGGCGTTGTCCGGATCGATGTCCTCGTTCACGGCGATGGTGATCTTGCCCATGTCGGCCTTGAAGCAGGCGGCGCCGTAGAGCGCGCGCCAGACCTCGGTGCGCGGCGCGCCCTTCTCGAGCGTGATCACCTGGACGCGCAGCAGGCCCGTGAGCGGCTCGTGCAGCGAGACGCGCTTCACCGCGCGGATGCCGAGCGCCTCGCGCAGGTGCGCGAGATAGAGCGGCTCGTAGGCGACGCGCTTGATGACGCTCGACTCCGAAGGCGTGACCTGGCTGATGTAGGAGGGGATGATGGGGTTCCTGCGATGCGTGATCGCGGTGATGCGCATCGGCATGTTGAATTCTTCCAATGCGACATGGCCGTGCGATTCGCCGAAAGGCGCCTCGGGCTCGCAGTACTCGGTATCGATCAGGCCTTCGATCACGACCTCGGATTCGGCGGGGATAAGCAGATCGACGGTCTTCGCCTTGACGACGTTGATGGGCGAGCCCGCCAAGCCGCCCGCTACCGTGAACTCGTCCACGCCGACCGGCAGCTTCTGCGGCCCCATGAAGGCGACGTAGGGCGGGCAGCCGAGCACGATCGCGCAGGGCATCGTCTTTTTTCCGAGCTTCTGGTACTTCACGTAGTGCAGGTAGCCGCCCGCGCCGCCGACGCGCGTCGCCATGCGCACGACGAGGCGGTCGGGCGCCTTGAGCGCGGCGCGGTAAGTGCCCATGTTCTGCACGCCGGTCTCGGGGTCGCGGGTGATGACGTTGGTCGCGGTGAGAGTCGGTGCCGAGTCGAACCCCGGCGTCGAGATCGGGATCGGCAGGCGGTCGAGGCCGTTGCCTTCGCCTTGCAGCGCCTCGCCTTCGTGGACGACCTCGTGGCACACCGCGCGCTCGACTGAGCGCGGCGGGATGGGATGGGCGATCGCGCGGTCCCACTTCGCCTGGATTTCGCTCAAGGGGGCGCCCATGCCGGCCGAGTAGATCGCGCGGTTCGCGGCGATCGCGCCGACCACGACCGGAATGTCGTACTTGCGGCCGCGGCCGTCGGTGATGTTGGTGAAGAGGAAGGCCCTGCGCTCGGCTTCGTCCATTCCGCCGACGAACTGCCAGCGCACCAGCGGGTGCAGCTCCGAATCCTTGTCGACCGGGCGGTCGATCGTCAGCAGCAGCCCGCGCTTCTTCAGTTCCTCGAGGTGCTCGTGAAGGTCCGGGTAGCCGCGCTTGGCGTCCGCGACGAGATCCGGGGCGGAGGGGAGATTCATTGTTTTTCGATTTTCGCCCTTTCGACGACCGCTTTCCACTTGGCGGTCTCGGAGATGAGAAGCTCGCGCAGGCTTTCGGGCGAGCTCGCGCGCGCGTCGACGCCCAGATACTGCAGGCGCTGCTTCACTTCGGGGGCGGCGACCGCCGCGCGAATCTCCTTGTTCAGCCGGTCGATGATGGCGTTCGGCGTCTTCGCAGGCGCGGCGACGCCGTTCCAGGCGGAGGCCTCATAGCCGGGCACTCCCGCCTCGGCGAGGGTCGGCACATCGGGCAGACCGGCAAAGCGATGGTCGAACGTCACGGCAAGCGCCCTCAGGTTGCCGCTCTTGATGTGAGGAATCACCGGGGCGAGGATTTCGACCATGGCGTGCAGGTCGTTCCCCTTCACCGCGGTGATGATCGCGGGAGTCGCTTTGAACGGCACCGTCTGGAATTCCAGTCCCGCCATCGATTTGAACAGCTCCACGGCGATGAACTGCGTGCCGCCGATGCTGGTCGCGCCGACGTTGAACTTGCCCGGGCTGGCCTTGGCGGCGGCGATGAAATCTTTCACCGACCGGTAGGGCGAGTCGGAATTGACGAGCAGCGCGAGCCCGAAGAAGCCGACCGTCGATATCGGCGCGAAATCGCGCACCGGGTCGTAAGGCAGCGACTTGAACAGCGATACGCTGACCGCGTGCCCCTGGTTGAGCCACAGCAGCGTATAGCCGTCGGGCTCGGCCTTCATCGCCGCCTCCGTGGCGACGATCTGCCCGGCGCTCGGCCGGTTGTCGACGATGAACTGCTGGCCGAGCTGCTGCGAGAGCTTCTGCCCGATCACGCGCGCGGTGATGTCGGCGACCCCG